>JAATGT010000081.1 GCA_015654525.1 Bacteroidales bacterium | reverse complement strand
TTTACATCTGAAGAACGTGAAGCTTTTAATGGTTTATGTCTGGTGATTGTACGTACGAAAGCAGGAGAGTCGGGCACAATTAAACTTAAAGCAAAGTCAAGCGGATTGGAAAATACGACTGTTGCAATACGAAGTATAAAAATGAAATAAATTTCTGGTTCTGGCGAAAATTAGAACCGAATATCATCAACCCGATTATGATTTCTTATTCTAAACGGATTAGCTCAGATAGAATCTTGCGCTATTCGTCTATGAAAATAGTAGATTGTTGATATTAACGCTAAAATAAGAATATGGAAGGTCACATGAAGAAGCTGGTTTTTATTCTTTTTCTGGGAATAATCCCTTTTCAAAACAATATTGGACAGAAGACACACAGCGATAATGGAGACGGCACTTTTACGAATCCTCTTATTTTTGCCGATTTCCCGGATCCTGATGTAATCAGGGTAGAGAATACTTATTATATGGTTACTACAACTATGTTCGTTTTTCCGGGAGTTACTATTCTTAAATCGAACGATCTTGTTAACTGGGAATATTGTAATAATGCCGTTCCGAGAATGAATTTCGGTCCCTGTTACAATTTGGAAAACTGTAATCGATACGCACACGGACAATGGGCTACCAGTTTCAAATACAACAAAGGAAAATTTTATTTGCTTTTCATTACATTGGATGAAGGCGGATTCATTTGTTCAGCAATCAGACCCGAAGGGCTCTGGGAGATTAAAAAGCTACCAAGAGGTTTCTATGATCCGGGCTTGTTTTTTGACGAAGACGGTAAGATCTATGTGGCTCATGGATATGAAACCATTAAGATTACCGAGCTTGATTCCAATTTTGTTGCTAAAGGCAAAGATGTAGACGTTTTTAAGGGGGATCTGGCTAAGGGACTTGAAGGTACACATATTTATAAACTCAATGGGTACTATTATTTATACTCTACCTACGGAGGCCCGAATGGATTTCAGGTAGCTTTACGTTCGAAGAATATATACGGACCGTATGAAGAAAAGGTGGTAATCCGCGACACCGAAGGTCCGAACAGGGGCGTTCATCAAGGTGCTTTAATCCAGACCCAGACCGGTGAATGGTGGACTATTCTCTTTACGGATAATGGACCTTTCGGTCGCATGCCTTCTTTGCAACCTGTCAGATGGGAAGATAACTGGCCCATAGCCGGAATAAATGGGAAAGGGGTTGTAACTTATAGAAAGCCAAATGTAGGGAAAGAGTATCCGATTAAAGCATTACCTGCCAGTGATGAATTCAATAACCCAAAATTGGGAATGCAGTGGGGATGGAACCATAACCCTGATTCCACAAAATGGTCGTTGACTCAGAGCAAAGGAAATCTGAGATTAAATACAGTCAAAGTTGTGACTAATTTACGAGATGCCCGCAATACACTTACACAACGGATTTTTGGCTATTATTCTACATCTGAACCGACTATTGCTACTACCAAGATCAATACAGACAATATGAAAGATGGAGATGTGGCCGGACTTGCTGTATTTCAGGATCCGTATGCGTATATCGGAGTGAAGAAAATGAATGGACTGAAATATATAATAATGACGAATAATGGAATTGCAATTGATTCTGTTCCTATACATAAATCTACGGTTTACCTGCAGGTTGCAGCTACTAATCAACCCGGAAAAGCCTTATTTTCATATAGCTTGGATAATCAGTCCTTCACTAAGGTTGGAAATGAGCTTACCATCAAATTTAATCTGTCTGTTTTTACCGGCAACAAATTATGTCTCTTTAATTATGCCACAAAATCGATAGGTGGATCTGTTGATTTTGACTGGTTTCGGATGAGAGGAAGAGACAATAAATAGAAATCGAATTCTTCTGAAATACGTAAAATAGTTGACCGAAAATCCAAGAATATAAGATCATGAAGCGCTTATTAATAAAATATTTAATTGTCGTGATTTGCTGCATTCTTTTTGCGAACTGTAGCAAAGATGAAGATTTGTCTTATGTCCGATTAATAAGCACCGAAGCGCAGGTTTCAGCTTTGGCCGACAGTGTCATCGTTCGGATAGAATGGTCGCGATCTCAGTGGAAAATATCACCGGAAGGAAGTAATTTTATTACCAGACTGTCTGTTACGACAGGTGGAAGTGCAGGAACCTCAAACAGTTTTACCGATGTAACGGTTTACCTCGATTACAACTTGACATCTGCCTCCAGGAATCAAAATATTGTAGTGACCAATATCAGTACGGGAGAGACAATTAAAATTACAATTGAACAGAATACGGCAGCACTTGTGAGTATGACGCTCAATCCGACTGTAACATACCAGAAAATTACTGGTTTTGGCGGCATGCTCGATCCTGTTAGTTGGGTGGGTGCTTCCAACCAGATAACGCTTGCCGAAATTGAAAAAATGTATAGTCAAACGGGACTAGGTTACAATATCATTCGAATGATGGTGTATCCTGACAGCACTACATGGAATACAGATATAGCGGTTGCAAAAAAGGCTCAGGATTTGGGCGCTATTGTTTTTGCATCCCCATGGACGCCTCCCACTAACATGACTGGCACTCGTACATCAACATTTGATGCAACTGAAACAACCAAATATTTACTCCCGGAATATTATCAAGCTTATGCAGCCCATCTCAAGGCATTTGTTGATTATACAGCCTCCAATGGTCTGAACCTTTTTGCCATATCAGTACAGAATGAACCGGATATGAATTGGTGCAGCTTTACTCCTGCAGAAATTTATAATTTTGTAAAAATTTATGGACGTCAACTGGGTAATGTGAAAACAATAGCTGCCGAATCTTTTCATTTTGATTGGGCATATACCGACCCACTTTTGAATAGCACGGAAACCGTAAATAATTTTTATATTGTTGGTGGTCATATTTATGGAGGAGGAATAAATGATTATCCCCTGGCACGGCAAAAGGGTAAGGAAGTTTGGATAACCGAACATCTTTGGAATGATGAGACAAGTGGATATGACTGGTTGTGGGCTCCTTCATTGCAAAAATTCGCCAAGGAAATAAATGATTGCATGGAGGCTAACTATAATGCCTATGTGTGGTGGTATTTAAAGAGATATTACTCAATGATAGCGGATACTGATACGAGAAGCACGGTTGCAGTTGGAGAAACAACTAAAAGAGGCTATATTCTTTCTCATTATGCAAAATATGCTACCGGTAGAACGCGTATTGGAACAACACTACAGGATGCCGATTTACTAGCTACGGCTTATTCCGGTGTGAATGATCTGACAGTGATTATTATAAATAATAAAACTACCCCTGTCATATTGCAGGTTGCATCACCATCTGCAATCAGCATTGCATCTGCAGTGGAAACCGATGCAACAAAAAATATGCAATCAATTGCCACAACATTAAGCAGCGATAAAAAGTCAGTTAATGTGGCACTCACAGCACAAAGCATTGTTTCGCTAAAATTGACTTTGCAATAACTAAGGATGATAGCTAAATAACATTAAATTAGATTTATGATTTTAGAACTAAAAATAAATAATATGTTGAAACGGCGGTTGTGTTTCTTGACTTGTCTGGGAATAGTTCTACTGCTCCCTTCAACTGCAAATGCTATCGGAGGACCAACATA
>JAATGT010000133.1 GCA_015654525.1 Bacteroidales bacterium | reverse complement strand
TTAGCACTAGTTTTGACAAGCAATTCTAATAGCTCAATATCCTCTGTTTTTAGTTTTATATATCTCATATTGAGACAAATGTACTAATTTAATTCCATATTACCAAATAAATGGGGCATTATATTATTCCTATTACTTAATGTGCAATATAAATCAATAAAATAAAAATTGAACATAAATATGTCTAATATTTCGAACTGTATTTAAGCTTTATTTATAGATGATCTGATTTATCGGATGAGTTGATCTTTTTTTTATTCCCCTTTCAAATAATATATTCCAAGTTTTCCGGTTATTTCAGCAAGCGATAAGTTTCCATAGTTTAATATACAAGATTTGTCTGCTGTAATATTCTATTTTTCTGAGAATTATGGAGGCTTGAATCTGAAAGTTGATCTAACTTAAAAAAGTTTGCGCAGTACGAAAGTTTGATATTAGAGAAATTCCTGCGGTTAATGCCACATATGCATGTATGTATTGCTACGAATCGTTAATTATCGGAGATATGTATTTGAATATGTATCTTTGGTTGTCAATTACAAATAATTTTTCGAAGTGAAACGAGCATCTAAAGATGCATTAAAACCAAAGGTTATATACATTGCGGGTTCCATGCGACAACTATAACAAAAAATAAGCACATGAAAAGATACATTCTGCTAATCACGATATTCATATTTCTGTTCCAACATTTTTCTTTTGGGCAAGGTTCGACATATACTGGCTCTTATACGAGTTCATCTCCCATTGTGCTTGAAAATGTCAGTAACCAAACTATTAATGGTTTGGAAATTAGTAATTCATCCGGGCGTTGCATTTATCTCTCTAACTGTTCTAATGTGACAATTAAGAATTGTAAACTGGGTCCATCCAGTGGTGAAGGAATTTATCTTGCAAACTGCACTAACATCACTGTAACCAATTGCTCTATGGATGCAGTGGCGAGTGGTGTTGTTGCCGATGTTGCTTCAGGAATTAAAGTTACGTATAATGACGTTAGAAATGTGCAGGGTCCCATGCCTCGCGGACAAATGGTTCAATTTGGAAATGTAACAGGAACAGGAAATGTAATATCCTATAATGCAGGGGAGAATATTGCAGGACAAAGTTACCCGGAAGATGAGATTAGTCTGTACATGTCTAGTGGTACAGTCGACGATCCGATACAGGTAGTTGGAAACTGGATACGTGGGGGAGGACCTTCGGCTTCGGGAGGAGGAATAATGACCGGCGATAAGGGCGGTTCGTATATTCTTGTGCAAGACAATATTCTTGTGAACCCCGGGCAATATGGAATTACTATTGCTAGTGGACATGATATTATAATCAAAAACAATAAAATATTTTCGGAGAAAACAGCGGTCAGCAATGTTGGACTTTCAGCTTACAAACAGTATGAAGTAGATACCTACTCAAATACAATTATGAACAATCAGGTCAATTTTACAAACAAGAATGGAGTCCTGAATGACATGTGGAATGCAGGAAATGCAGGCACTATAGCAGGATGGGATACAAATGTCCATAATGCCAATTTGAATTCATCTATTTTACCTTCGACAATAATAGGGCGGGCTAAGTCAACGGGTACTGATGTGACCACTCCAACTGCTGTTAATTACAAAATTTCACCTAACCCTTCATTTGGTGAATCAATAATTGTATCCTCAGATACACCCAATGCTATCAAAATGGCAGTATATAGTTCGACCGGGCAAAAAATGATTGATCAATCTATCAGTAGTACGCGTACAGTGGTAGATACAAGTAGTCTTACAGCAGGAGTTTATGTTGTAAAGATATCGAATGCAGATGATAGTGTTGTTGAGGCAAGAAAGATAACCGTAAAAAAATAACTCATTTTCTTTGTGCTTAGATGTTGAATTCTTTGGAACTATAAATAAGGCTGTAATCCGATCAGTTTCTTGTTATTGTTCTTTTTCCAAAACCAGTTGTTTATTTTGTAAGTTATGTAAGCGCTTCCGGCACCCAGGATAGCTCCTGCCAGTACGTCCGAAGGGTAGTGCATTCCCAGATTCATTCGTGAATATCCGACCGAGCAGGCCCAAAAGTAACTTGGAGCAATCACATACCATTTAGGATACTTTAAACTAAGTGCTGTGGCAGTTGTAAATGCTAATGAAGTATGACCGGACGGAAAAGAAAGTGATGTCTCGGGCTCGTACGCAGTAATTTTATCGGGATATGTAGCACCTGGCCGTGGTCGCCTTACAATTTCTTTCATGGAATAAGTAAGTGCTCCATCCACTCCGATGCTGACCCCAACATAAAGCGAACTTTTCAACAAATCATCATCCTTATCAATAAGTGCTATTATACCCATAACAACAGGTGTAGAAATTGTAACAGCGGTAGTCGTGTTGGAAATGAATTTGGAATATTGACGAAGTCCTCCCTGGCTATTTATACTTCTTAATAACTCTACCTCTGTATTTTGTGCTGCAATTTGGGTGCTAAAAACAGAAAAGACACTCCAAAGCAGAATAATTGTCGTAAATTTGCGCATATTTTTTTGAGATCAAAGATAATTATAATTTGTCAAATGATTCAACTTTGCTAATCTGAGTAGCTCTTGTCGAATTAAGACCAAAATATTAAAATAGCAAGAGCTTACGTTGTATCAGAATGTTTAAAATTTCAATCGTCGGACCCGAATCAACCGGAAAAACATATTTAGCCAGTCATTTAGCTGAGTATTTTGGTTCGCCCTGGATTCCCGAATACGCTCGTGAATATGTTGAAAAGCTAAACCGTCCGTACACATACGAAGATGTTTGTAATATTACATTGAAACAAATTGAACAGGAAAAGTTTTACGAAAATCAATCCACAGATAAACCATTTGTATTCTTTGATACCGATTTGATTATAACAAAAGTCTGGTTTTCTTACTGTTTTAATGAAATCCCCGACTTTCTCACGGAACGAATGCAGGCAAATTATTTTGATCTGTACTTGCTATGTGTCCCCGATTTACCTTGGGAGCCCGATTCGGTTCGGGAACATGGCGAAGACCGCGAGTTCTTCTTTAATTGGTATAAAAAAGAAATTGAACAAACGGGGAAGCCTTGTATTACAGTTAGCGGGGTTGGTCGTGCGCGGATTAAGAACGCGATTGAGGCCTTGAAGCTGTTTGAAGGACAGCATAGATAAGAAATAGATCATACTAATGATCTATTTCTATGAAAGCAAAATGCAGATAAACGTCTTGTAACTTGCAACTACTTCTAAGAAATTAAAATATTAAATCATGAATAAGGATTTATTAGACACAATAAAAAAGCTATCACAATTAGAGGAGTTTAAGGATGTTTGCCATGAGCAGAGCAATAATGATCCGATGCCATCGGTGGATGTATTGCAAGAAATTGTTCAGTTGGCGCGTTCTATTTTATTTCCCGGATATTTTGGTGATTCGGCTGTAAATTCGCAAACAATGATGTATCATATCGGTGTAAATATTGATAGGTTACATTTATTACTTGCTCAGCAAATTAAGGCTGGAATTTGCTTTAGTTGTCACAACGACCTCAAACAAGATGCTGAAATAGAAAAAGCAGGAGTCGAGAAAGCTACTAAGTTTATTATTCAATTGCTGGAGATACGGAAGAGCCTTCATACTGATGTTATTGCAGCTTATAATGGCGATCCGGCTGCAAAAAGTTTTGGTGAAGTAATATTCTGTTATCCGAGTATAAAAGCTATCAGTAATTATCGTGTAGCGCATGCTCTGCTAAAGCTTGATGTGCCTCTTATTCCGCGTATCATTACCGAAATGGCTCACTCCGAAACCGGAATTGATATTCATCCCGGGGCAATTATTGGTAATTATTTTACAATTGACCACGGAACAGGTGTGGTTATAGGTGAGACGACTATCATTGGAAACAATGTAAAAATGTATCAGGGAGTTACGCTTGGTGCAAAAAGTTTTCCATTGGACGAGAATGGTAATCCGATTAAAGGAATTGATCGTCATCCTCATATTGGGAATGATGTTATCATCTATTCCAATTCTACTATTTTAGGGAATGTAACGGTAGGTGATGGGGCTGTGATAGGAGGAAACCTTTGGATTGACGCTGATGTTCCTGCCAATGCAAAACTTGCACAGAATAAGAAAATGAGTAAATAAGAAAATCAAATCAGTCTCAAGTTGCATCGCTGTTCATTTCTGAAAATGGATGATGATAAACGATAGACAAAAAGAGAAAGAAAATTATATGGAATTTGAAATGTTAGCAAAAACCTTTCGTGGGT
>JAATGT010000120.1 GCA_015654525.1 Bacteroidales bacterium | reverse complement strand
TGCCTTTTACACCTTTTATTCCCACACCCGAAGGACGTCGGAATCTGATAGAAAAGATGAAGATGCAGGGAAACCGACGAAAGGTGTTGCAGGAGCTGGAGTTACTGGTGATAGATGAAATAAGTATGGTACGGGCCGACGTGCTCGATTCGGTAGATACGATCTTGCGCCACGTTCGCTATCGCAACAATGAGCCTTTTGGTGGTGTTCAGGTGATATTTATCGGCGATATGTTTCAGCTTTCGCCGGTGGCTTCCGATGATGAGTGGCGTATGCTGAGTCAGTATTATGCCAGTCCGTATTTTTTTCATTCTCAGGTTATATTGCAACAGCAACCGGTTTATATCGAGCTGGACAAAATATTCCGTCAAACCAATGCAAGTTTTATTCAGGTACTCAACGAAGTGCGTAATAACTGCTTATCAGATTCCAGTCTGCGGTTGTTGCAAAGCCGCTACAATCCACTCTTTGTGCCACCGGCTGATGATACCTACATTACGCTCACTACGCACAACTACAAAGCCGATCAGATAAACGCCGAAGAACTGACCAAAATAAAAGGGAAGATATACAGCTTCGATGCAACTATTGAAGGTGAATATCCCGAAAAAAGTTATCCTACTGAGAAAACACTCGAATTGAAAATAGGGGCAAAAGTAATGTTTTTGAAAAATGATACCGAAACTCCACGGCGCTTTTTTAATGGAAAAATAGGTGTCATTGAGAAGATAAATAATGACAGTATCACCATTCAATGTCCCGATGATGCTGACTCCATTGAGCTTGGTAAAGCCGTTTGGGAGAATATTCGGTATTCAACCAACGCGGTTACCAAACAAATTGAAGAAAACGAATTGGGCAAGTTTATTCAGTATCCGCTGCGACTGGCATGGGCTATTACCATTCATAAAAGCCAGGGACTAACATTCGATAAAGCAGTTATTGATGCCGGATCAGCTTTTGCTCCGGGTCAGGTGTATGTAGCGCTGAGCCGTTGCCGTTCGTTGGAAGGGATGGTGTTGTTGAGTAAAATAAATCCCGGAAGTATTCAGAATGATCGCCAGATAATGGAACATGAGCGCAATAAACTACCTGTTGAAACTCTTGAAATGCAACTGAATGAATCACGTAATGTGTATCGTAGCTTTATCCTGATGCAGCTTTTTGATTTTAAAAATGCAATAGGCCAGTTATCACGCCTGATAAAAGAAACTACCGATGTACAATCCTCGTTTAATGAAGAAACTCTGCCCTACCTCACCAATTTACTGCGTCAGGCACAGGCGTTACAGGAAGTGGCTTCGAAATTTCAAAACCAGTTGCTTGGTATACTCGATCAGCTTCCGGTAGATGAAGAACACTTGCAGGGACGTATTGCAGCTGCAATTGATTTTTTTGGAAGCAGAATGAATAATCTTCTTGAAACATTGCGGCAATCACCGGCAGTTACCGACAGCAAATTGCATGCTGCCGACTACAACGACGGTGTGCGTATGGTTTTTTCTAATATTGCTCAGAAAAGCTTTTTGATGAAGGGCCTGAAGCTCAGGTTTACGGTGGAGGATTACTTTGTTTTGAAAAATACATTTACCGTGCCCGATTTCACAGTAAATGCTTATGCTAAAACAAGTTCAAAACAAAAGCTCACTACGCGACAGCCAGAGTTGTACCGACGGTTGATGGGACTTCGTAACCATATCTGCGAACCGCTGGACCTGCCTATTTACCTTGTTGCCGGAACGCAAACGCTGAATGAAATGTCCGACTATCTACCTCAGAACGAAAAAGATTTACTTCAGATAAGTGGTTTTGGACCGGCTAAGGTCGAAAAATACGGTAAGGCATTTCTGGAAGTTATCCTATCCTATTGTAAAGAAAACAAACTTTCGTCGCTTATGGACGAAAAAGAAAAGCAGAAGGAGAAAAAAGAAAAGAAACCCGTTGGTGAAACGTTCCGTACATCGTTGGCCATGTACAAAGAAGGAAAAACAATTCAGGACATAGCTTTTACACGTAATTTACATGAAGGTACCATAGTTGGTCATCTGGAAAAATACGTGCTGAGTGGTGAACTGGATATAAACGACTTCATAAGCCCCGAAAAACGCGAGAAAGCAGCAGAATTGGTCAAAAAAGGTACTGAAACCGGATCTATATATGAAATGTTGGGTGCCTTTTTGAATTACACGGAAGTAAAAATGTTTATGGCCTGGCTGAGGAGTGAAAAGAAATAACTTTTTTATATCTTTGATGCTCTAAATCTATACTAAGTAAACTGATATTCACAAACAAACTAACCAACCAGAATGCTATCTACATTTTACAAAAAATATGCAAACCACGGAATAATGAAATTCTTTAAATACGGTTTGGTCGGGGCGTTGGGGTTGGTAGTGGATATGGCTGTGTTTTACCTGATGAATAAAAGGTTAGGTATAAATTATGTTGTCTGCAACATCAGCAGTTCAACTCTGGCTGTAATACATAATTTCATGCTGAATAGTTACTTTACTTTCAATGTTACGGATAGAAAGATAAAGCGCTTTTTATCTTTTTATGCTATAGCTTTGATAGGAATGGCTATAAGTACCGGAATTCTGGCATTCCTCATTGATATTTTGAAGCTGGATAGTATGATTTCCAAGTTTATATCCATAGTTATCGTTGCATTGATGCAATATTTTTTCAACCAGAAACTCACTTTTCGAATTCATAAATCAAACTAAAATGGAAACACTCAGTGTTATTGTTCCTTGTTATAACGAAGAGGAAGTTATCACCGAATCATATAGCCGATTAAAAAAAGTCCTTGATGGAATAAGTAGCTATCAGACCGAAATAATCTTTATCAATGACGGCAGTAAAGACCGCACAGCAGAAATGCTTAGCGATATTGCTGCTACCGACAAACAGGTAAAAGTGCTGCACTTTTCGCGAAACTTTGGTCATCAACCAGCTGTTACGGCCGGCATTCATTATTGTACCAGCGATCTGGCAGTAATTATTGATGCCGATTTGCAGGATCCTCCGGAACTGATTCCAGAGCTGATAGAGACCCTGAAACGGGAACAAGCCAATGTTGTATATTGTGTCAGAGAAAAACGGCAGGGCGAAAGTATTTTTAAGAAACTCTCTGCACGCATGTTTTATCGTTCCATGAACTACCTTTCGGAAATCAATTTTCCGCTTGATACAGGTGATTTTCGCTTGATAGACAAACAGGTGATGGATGAATTTAAAAAATTCCGCGAAAAAGGTAAATATATCCGGGGCATTATCAGTTGGATAGGTTTTAAGCAAGTGCCTTTTGCTTACCAGCGTCAGGCCCGTTTTGCGGGTGAAACAAAATACCCATTGGGTAAAATGATTCAGTTTGCATCAACTGCCATGCTCTATTTTTCGAAAAAACCATTGAAACTGGCTACTGGCTTAGGTTTTATCACCGTGATAATAGGTATTGTATACGCACTTTATACGCTTATAGGTAAAATAGTTGGTTATACACATGCGCTGTCCGGATGGAGTTCGCTTATTATCCTGATTGTATTCTTTGGTGGTGTGCAGCTTCTTACAGTGGGTGTGTTGGGACAATATATCGGAATCCTTTTTGATGAAGTAAAGGACAGGCCGGAATATATTGTACAGAAAGAAGAGAACATAGAGAAAAAATAAACTACAGGGGGCTTTCGATGGAGCTCCCTAAGCCTTCGAGAGAGTTCCCCAAATCATCTACGAACTAGTACAAATCTTCAAGAGAGTTTCCCAAGTCTTCTACAGAGCTACTCAAGTTATCTACGAACTACTACAAGTCTTCGACAAAGTAGTTCTAGGTTTTCTTAAGCTAGTGCATTTTTTGTAGCAGGATACCCGAAGAACTCTCTTTTATTGCTATTCTTTCACGATGATCTGAACAAAAGTTGATGAATGAACGTTCATTTTATAAATTAATTTAGTAGCTTTGCAGCGAAAAGAAATATCAATATGTATTGATAACATTGAAACAATATGAAAGAAAAAATTAGTGATAAATATTCGGCCTTGCTTCATGCAACACTTACTATGGTGAATAACCGTGGATTTCATGATGCTCCTATGTCGAAAATTGCCAAATTGGCGGGAGTTTCGCCGGCAACCATTTACTTGTATTTCGAGAATAAGCAAGATTTAATCAATAAACTTTACGTAGAGGTGAAAGCTTCTTTCTGTAGTCATGCTTTTCAGGGATACAGTACTGAATTGCCTGTAAAAAAAGGTTTTGAGATAATTTGGTATAATATTGCCGACTATAAACTGAACAAACTGGAGGAATCAATGTTCTTATCTCAATGCGACAATACACCTATGATAGATGGTGAAAGTATACAAGAGGGCTTGAAACATTTACAGCCCTTATTGGATCTTTGGGAACGTGGCAAAAAAGAAGGTATTATCAAGCCCATATCCCCGTATTTACTGTATGCTTATACTGTATATCCTTTGTCTTTTTTACTGGCTATGCATGTAAAAAGTCTTTGTGAAGTCGGTGGAAAATACCGGCTGGAAGCTTTTCAGGCAGCGTGGGACTCTATTAAAGTCTGATTTTTTTTACGCAATAAAGAGAATGAACGTTCATTATTCAGGCCTCGTACTGAATAATAAAAGAAATAAAAACAATGAATAAAACAATTATTTTAGAGAAACGGCCTGTAGGGAAACCACAGCTTACCGATTTTAAGTTTGTTGATGAGGAAAAACCTCAATTAGAAGCAAACGAAATTTTATTAAAAGCAAGCTATGTTTCCGTTGATCCGTATTTGCGGGGCAGAATGAGTGATGCTAAATCGTACTCTGCTCCTTTTGAACTAAAAAAACCGATAAGTTCGGGTGTAGTAGCTGAAGTTGTGGAGTCAAATCTTGCTGGTTTCAGCCAAGGCGATTTTGTATCGGGACTTCTTGAATGGAAAGAATATCAAAAATCGGATGGTAAAGGTTTACTGAAAGTAGATCCGGCTAAAGCCGCGTTATCAGCTTATTTAGGTGTATTGGGAATGACGGGATTGACTGCCTACCTGGGTCTGACCGAAATTGGAAAGCCTAAACAGGGAGAAACATTGATTGTGTCGGGTGCAGCAGGTGCAGTAGGAAGTGTAGTTGGGCAGATTGGCAAAATACTGGGTTGTCATGTTGTAGGTATTGCCGGAACAGATGAAAAAGTTGCGATGCTCAAGGCGAAGTACGGTTTCGATGTTGCTATTAATTACAATACAACCGAGAATATGAAGGAAGCTATTGCAAAGGCTTGTCCAGATGGCGTGGATGTCTATTTCGACAATGTGGGCGGTGAAATTACCGACGGTGTATTGGCCAACATTAACCAGTTTGCACGCTTGATTATATGTGGTTCTATCTCTGTTTATAATGAAACTTCTGTGCCGATGGGTCCCCGGGTAGAGACTACATTGGTAAAAAACAGCGCTCTGATGCAGGGATTCATAGTTCGCAATTATGCAGCTAAGTTCCCCGAAGCAATGGCAAAACTGACCGAATGGGTACAAGAAGGCAAACTGACTTATACGGAAACCATTGTAGACGGATTTGATCAGATTCCGCAGGCATTCATCGGACTTTTCGAAGGAAAAAACAATGGCAAAATGATCGTAAAGATATGAGATAAGTAAATGATAATTACGATTGGTCTTTTTTCCACATAGTTCACAATAGTTTTGAATAGAGAAAAAAGACTAAGAACACATAGCATTATCCCGTATACGGGATAATTTCAGGCTAAGCAAAAGTATCGTCAGATACTTTTACTCTGTGAACTAAGTCTTTTTCTGTCCCTGATTTCTATGTGTTCTATTGTGATAAAAGTAGATCATTAAATATTGTAAACTAATTAATAACTATTTTATTTAAACACAACAAAAATGAATTCAAATTATAAAAACATTCTTTCTCCTTTTACTTTTCCGGTTTCCGACATTGAAGTGACTAACCGAATAGTGATGGCTCCCATGACTACTTTTTCGGGAAACGACGATGGCACTACTACAGATGCCGAAGTTGCATATTACAAGGAACGTAACCAGTCTGCCGGGCTACTAATTACTGCCTGTGCCTATGTGATCAAACATGGTAAAGGATTTCACGGGCAGATTGGTGCCGACACCGACGAACTGATCCCGAGTTTGAGACGAATAGCCGAAGCCCTGAAAGCAAGTGGTAATAAAGCGGTACTTCAGATATATCATGGAGGCAGAATGTCACCTCCCGAAGAGCTGGTTGACGGACAATCGGTAAGTGCCAGTGCTGTTGCTGCCGAAAGAGAAGGCGCACAGGTTCCGCGCGAAATGACAGAATCTGAAATTGAAGAAACCATTGTGGCTTTTGGCGAAGCAACCCGCCGTGCTATTGCAGCCGGCTTTGATGGTGTGGAAATACATGGAGCTAATACTTACTTGCTGCAACAATTCTTTTCGCCTCATTCCAATAGAAGAACCGATAAATGGGGAGGAGATTTGATAAAGAGAATGACTTTTCCGTTGGCTGTAGTTGATTCCGTGAAAAGAGCAGCTGCACTTGCCAGTCGACCATTCCTTGTTGGATACCGCATTTCGCCCGAAGAAATGGAAAATCCCGGTATCACCATGGAAGATACACTTTATCTGGTAGAAGCTCTTTCGCATAAACAATTGGATTACCTGCATGTTTCCGTTATGGATTTTTGGGCCGGTTCTATGCGCGATAAGCAAGACACAGCAGCCCGCGCTCAACTAATTGCTGCTAAAGTAGGGCATATTCTTCCTGTTATTGGGGTTGGTGGTTTCCATACACCGGAAGATGCCGAAAAAGTCTTTGCAACAGGTATTCCACTAGTAGCTATGGGTCGGGAGCTTTTGATGGATCCACACTGGTTGACGAAAGTAAAAGAGAACGCAGTTGACAAAATAGAAACCGAACTGGATGTAAATGCTCAAGACGCATTGAAGATACCTACTCCACTTTGGCAGGGACTTGTTTTAAGAACCGGTTGGATGCCATTGAAAAAATAACAGACACGAACAATATAATTTATTAATCTTTAATACAATAATTACATGAACAATTTTGAGTTTAGAAACCCAACAAAGATTATTTTTGGAAAAGACAAAATAGCTAATCTGGCAACAGAGATTCCTGCAAATGCAAAGATTCTTATGCTGTACGGAGGTGGAAGCATTAAAAGTAACGGTATTTACGATCAGGTGAAACAGGCTCTTGCTGCTTTTGAGGTGATTGAGTTCGGAGGTATCCCTGCAAATCCGGAATATGCCGTGTTGATGAATGCATTGGAACAAATAAAAACACAAAAGATTACTTTTCTGCTGGCTGTAGGCGGTGGTTCGGTGATCGATGGAACCAAGTTCTTATCGGCAGCAGCTGAATACGATGGTGAAATTCCCTGGGATATACTTACAGGCAGAAAACCTATATTGAAAGGCATGCCTTTCGGAACTGTATTGACGTTACCGGCAACTGGCTCGGAAATGAACTCAGGGTTTGTGCTTACACGCAAGGAAACAAAAGAAAAACTGGCATCGGGCGGACCTGCTTTGTATCCGCAGTTTTCTATTCTCGATCCACAAGTAGTGCGTTCCATTCCTCAGAAACAGATTGCAAATGGATTGGCAGATGCGTTTACCCATGTGTTGGAACAATATATGACTTATCCGAATCATGCTTTATTGCAGGATAGGTTTGCCGAAAGTATTCTTCAAACACTGGTAGAGGTTGCTCCTGCTATTCTGAAAGATCCTTCGGATTATGATGCTGCATCCGACTTTATGTGGAGTTGCACCATGGCACTTAATGGCTTAATCGGAGAAGGTGTTCCTCAGGACTGGGCAGTACATATGATGGGTCATGAGTTGACAGCCTTGTTTGGTATTGATCATGCCCGTACGCTGGCCATCATTGCTCCAAGCCATTACCGCTATAATTTGGAAAGTAAAAAAGAAAAACTAGCTCAGTATGCAGAGCGTATCTGGAATGTAAAGAACGGAACTCTGGATGAAAAAGCAAAAGCCGGTATCGACAAAACAGAAGAATTTTTCCATTCATTGGGCATTAAAACCCGGTTGTCGGAATATACTGAAGACTATTCGGGGACTGCCGAAATGGTATCGAAACGTTTTACCGAACGTGGTTGGTTAGGTTTAGGCGAACGCCAGCAGGTAACTCCCGCTGATGCTGCTAAAATTGTAGAAATGAGTTATTAAATAAACAGAAGAATAAAATGAATACAATTCTAAAAGTATTAATAGTATTGACATCGCATAGCGATTTGGGCAATACCGGACACAAAACCGGATTTTGGATTGAGGAATTTGCTGCTCCTTATTATGTACTGGCTGATGCCGGAGTACAAATCACCCTGGCCTCGCC
>JAATGT010000200.1 GCA_015654525.1 Bacteroidales bacterium | reverse complement strand
CTTTGCACAGGATCAGGCTTCGCTACTGGATGAAAATCTCACCGTATTTCAGACTATCGACGATGTGGCAGTAGGTGACATTCGGAATAAAATTAAAGATTTGCTGGGAGCCTTTATGTTTGGCGGCGACAATTCATTCAAAAAAGTCAAAGTATTATCAGGAGGTGAACGACAACGACTGGCTATGATTAAGCTATTACTGGAACCGGTAAACTTATTGATTCTGGATGAGCCAACCAATCACCTCGATATGAAAACAAAAGATATTCTAAAACAGGCTCTGGTTGATTTTGACGGAACACTTATCGTTGTTTCGCACGACCGCGATTTTCTGGATGGATTGGTCACCAAGGTATATGAATTCGGCAACCAAAAAGTAACCGAGCATCTGGAAGACATCTATGGATTTCTGGCAAAAAAGAAAATGGAAAATCTACAGGAAATTGAGCGAAAAATTGCCAACTAACAAATTCAAACACCTTAATACGAAAAAGATCAACTACAGCCTGCAGTTGATCTTTTTATTTATTCAAAAGTTTACTTTATTCAATTATCTAACTCAGAATAAGGTGAGTTTTTACTTTTAAACTCGGGAACTAATTTCTTCATCAATTTTACAGCATCTTGAATTTCAACTTTTTCTGAAAGCTCAATCATAGTATGAACAGCACTCAATACATTTTCAAACTCATATTGACGTACTGTAGCTATAGTTATTTTCTCATGATCTGTCGGAATAGTTGTTTCTTTATCATTCAGCAATTCTTCAAACAACTTTTCTCCCGGACGTAAACCGATAAACTCAATATTAATATCCTTATTGGGAACAAATCCAGCCAGTTCTATCATGCGTTTAGCCAGATCAACAATCTTGACAGGACTACCCATATCGAAAACATAAATTTCACCTGTTTTACCAAACGAAGCGGCTTCCAGTACTAACCGGCAAGCCTCTGGGATAGTCATAAAATAGCGGATAATATCCGGATGAGTCACCGTTACCGGACCACCCTTCTCTATTTGCTCTTTAAAATGCGGAATAACCGAACCATTAGAACCAAGAACATTACCGAAACGCGTAGTTACAAAATTAACGGTGCTCCCTTTCTTTGCACTCTCTTTAGCCAAAGACTGAACGTAAATTTCTGCAATTCTTTTGGATGCGCCCATCACATTGGTAGGGTTAACTGCTTTATCTGTGGAAATCATTACAAAGCTATCCACATTATTACGCACTGCAAAATTGCTCAGATTCATTGTTCCCAACACATTGACCAGAATAGCTTCACAAGGATTTTCCTCCATCAAAGGCACGTGTTTATAAGCCGCAGCATGATACACTATTTGAGGATGATATTTTCGGAAAACAAAATCCAAGCGACTTTCACTTCGGACATCACCGATTATTGGTACAAATTTCAGGTTTGGATAATCTTTTTCCATTTCCAAACGTAAATTATGCAATGGAGTTTCAGCAACATCAAACACCAATAATAATTTCGGCTTAAACTGCGCTAACTGTCTGACCAACTCACTTCCAATAGATCCGGCAGCACCCGTAATTAAAATGGTTTTATCACGCGTCTGGTTTTCTATCCGATCCATATCGATCATGATCTCATCACGACCCAGCAAATCTTCAAACTGAATTGGTTTCATCTGATAACGGATCTGATTATTAGAATCCAACCCTTCAAACGGAGGGGAAACCAATATGGAGATTCCCATCTCTATACAGGTAGAGATAAAGTCCTGTTCCTTACGTATGCTGCTATAATCAGGAAAAATAACTGTATTTACCTCATTCTTCCGTAAAAACCAATCCAGATTATCACCATTCAGGTAATGAACCGGCAAGCCCTGGATACGTGTTTTTTTTGCATTTTGATTTCGGGTAACAAAACCCTGTACCTGATGCCGATTCGCAGCACTTTTATTCAACCACTGTGCCAATGCGATACTATGCGAATCTATTTCATAAATCAGCGATTTATTACGTACTTCAGTTGTATAATTTATGCTATAATTATATAAAAGAACAATGCAGTACCTCATAACAAGCAAAAGAACCAAACAGATTAGGAATACATTTTGCACAAAAAAGTAACGATAATCAAATGTATAGTCCAAAATCAGGATATACCCATACAAAATGGCAGATGAGAAAAAAAGCGAAACAAAAAGCCGCCACATTTCAATCAGATTGGAATGCCGTATAAGTCCCCTGTAAGATTTTGAGAGGTAAAAAGAAACTATTGTAGCAAAAATAAAAACAGCTCCTGCCTGTAACAATTTAGAATTCGGAATATCCATGTTGGCATTCCGCATCTGTATATACGCGGCAAAACTGTAGCCAATAATGCACAATATCAAATCGACTTCAAAAACAATCCATCGATTAATTAAAGACGTTCGCATTATTCTATTAAATAAAATACGCATTCTCTTCTGTAAATTTTCCATATAAGGTTATCCGGTTAAGAATTTTCAAAATAAAGTATGTTCGGTTTTTCATTTACAAAAGTAATCATGAAATTGAATTTTCATACAAAATACATTAAAAATAGTATTCAACATAAGCTGTAATACTTTTCGTTTATTCACATTGTAATATGTCTTCCGGCTTGAGAGGCTGATACGGTCCATCTTTCACCTCAAAAATCACAGTCCCCGATTCCAAAACATCCAGCGTGTGATACTGACCTGCCGGTATGTCCACACCGTATTTACCGTCATTATAATTTAAGATTTCCGAATTAATTAATTCTTTTTTCTCATTGTAGAACTGTACGCGTAAACTACCACGCAATACAATATAGGTTTCAGCTGTATGCAAATGGCGATGAATAGGTAAAACCGTTCCGGGCTCTAACGCATTCAGCAAACGTTGGCTTTTTGCGTCTAAGCTTTCATGGAAATTATAGTTCATCCTTAAACGTGGACTTCGTACCGACTGCGCCGTTACCACATCTAATAATGTTGAGTCAATGATTTTCATAGTTGTTGATGTAAATGATAATTTTTCTTTTTAAACAGAATATAAGCAACTGATAAAATTATAATTATAGAAAACAGATAATAATAGGAACAGGATTTAAAAACAAACAAACCAATACAAATCAATGCTTGTAACGATATATAAATCAACGAAACGACTACATGAGGAATCCTTAATTCATTAGCCATTATCTGATATGCATGCTTTCGATGCGGCAAGGCAATATTTTCTTTTAATATGAGCCGATGAATGATCGTTAATATAGTATCTACTCCATATACACTCAGTAAAACCAAATAACTAAAGTCACCAGTTTTAATAATCAATAGACCTAGCAAAAAGACCAATATAAATGCTATGGAAACAGAACCCACATCGCCCGCAAAACATGTAGCTTTTGTCCTGAAATTAAAAAAATTGAACACCAGCAAAGCTAATAGCACTATATATATAAATTTCGGGTCAACGAACGACTGCTGAAACTGATTTATATACAATAATGTAACTGACAATACCAAGCTATACCCTCCGGTAATGCCATTGATGCCATCCATAAAATTGTAGGCATTTAAAATTCCAGTACAAAAAATTAATGCAAATATAGTAAAATACCAGGATAAAGAAAATAGATTCCACTGATAAAACATCAATACCATAGCAATAAAATGAACCAGCAACCGAAGCTTTGAAGACTGTGGACGGACATCATCTGCAAAACTAATGCCAGCAATCAAGGTTAATCCTGTAAAAAACCAGGGATACTGAAAATCGTTCAATAGAAAATAGAGCAGGACGCCTATATAAAAAATAATTCCACCACCCCGTAAAGTTATACGCGAATGTGAACTACGCTCATTGGGCCTATCTATGATATTAAAATAATCTGCCAGCTTAAAATAAGCCAGCTCAATAACAAACAAAAAAACAAAGATGAAAAAATAATTCATTTACTAATATAATTGGTTATTGGGTTATTCGGTTATTGAGTTACTAAGTTATTGGATTACTTACTACCGACTACAAACTTCCGACTCCTTATTCCTTACCTCTTCCTACTTGCCGCTTACTGCTTATAACTTGCCGCTTACTCCTTTTTCAGTAATGAAACAAATTTCCTGTTTTGCGTATAGAGAATAAACACCCCACTGAGTTTCCATACAACTTGCCAAAATCAGCACCCACCGAACAACCGACTTCAATGTTCGACCAGACCGGGATTTTTTTATTTACTTCCAGCAAGAGCGATGTATTTCTTATCATTGGAGAATAGGAAGCATAATAAGTTCCATAGTTTTTACTAAAGCTAGACAAAAGCTTGTAACTATACCCACTCACATCGCCTTCCATACCAACATGATGCACAATTACCCGGTTATTTTCAGCCGACACTGCTCCATCACGATTATAAAGCGGAGAACTGATAAAGGGTGTACCAATAGTTCGGGAATAATAAGTCCAACCATTTTGGTAAATCCCATTATTAAAGTAATTATCAGCACCGCCATACACAAGTCCGTCTTTATCGTGATAAGGACCTGATTGATCCGTAGTATTGAGGTATTCGTACAAAATTCCTTTTATAAAGGGAAATTTAGCGTTCCGGACAGTAACTCCCCACAATCCATCTGCCTTATTCATAGCATACCACATCAGTTTAACCGGTCCATCTTCGGCCAGGTTTTGCCAGTATCCACTCACTCTGAAATCAGCTATATCCACATCCAGTCTCATGCTTTGGGATATAATATGATTGCCCAATGCATTCATCTGATCATTTCTGGTTGCATCCGTTCCTCCGGCACGGCCGAAGAAAATATCCTTGAATGCAGCAAAATCTGTCGGTTGTTGCCCATATCCCGGTACTATACCACCCCATTGTGCCACATGATCTACTCCATATTGGATATGTACAGGGAGTCTGCCTCCTACTTTAGCATATAAGTATTTGTGATGCAGGAAAAGATTTGTGGTATAAATATTATCTGTAAACCAGCCGTGTGATATAGCTGCTTTAAACTCTAAATAACCTGCTGTAAACGGAACGGCTGTAAAATGCTCTATTCCCAACGTAACCTTAGGCATAGGACGGGCATTTTTTGAAAACAAAAAGCCACCACACGACAAGGTGGAATCCTGATTTCCTAAGACTTCTTCCCGGGCACCAACAATAAAGTCAAGGACGGAAAAATGTGCCTGCACATAATATTCGTGAAAAACAGCTGTTGTTTTATCCTTATCGGTTTGAAGCAGCAAATTCGCTTTAAAACGATAATCAAACAGTCCCTTTTTAGGTCCAAACTCTTTACTCACCCCCGCCAGTATACCTGCACTGAACGGAGTTGATGATACTTTTCCATATTGGTCGCTTTGTAGCCAAAAAGGAGCATATTTCCCAGACGAAGCCATCCCCATAAAACCCACATCATACTTTATCGTATCGTTTTGGGCCTGCGTAAGGACAGGTAAGAATATCAGAAATAAAAGAGTATATCGTATTTTAAACATGCGCTATAAAAAAATTTGAAATGAGGAATGAGGAATGAGAAATTATGAGTTATGAACCGTAAACTATCAACCACGCCATACACTATGAACTATAAACTATGATGAACTATAAACCAGACACTGTCAACTATAAACTAACTACGGTTCAAAGCTCCAAAAATCATTCAGAATAGCTGTATCATTTTCTCCGAAGCCAATATAGCCTTTACCATCGACTACAAATACAAGAGCATTTTCGCGTGCACCGCCCGGAATATCTCCCCGGTTGTACCAAACATTCCGAGAACTATCATATTCCAGAACATCCGAAAACAGATGTCCACCTGTTACAGTTCCACCCCAATGCCGACCAGTAGAAACAAAAAAACGGTTATCGATACTAAACCCCAAGGCATCGTTACGACCATTATCGGGCATTGCTTTACGCTTAGCCCAACTGTCTGTTGCCGGAAAGTATTCCCACCAATCGTTGTAATCTTCAAAGCGGTAACCGGTACCAAAATAGACATGCTCTTCGTCGGCACACAATACTGCACCCATCCTGTTGATGCCCGGAAAATCAGCTAAACGTACCCAGCTGTCTTCTTCCGGATTATATTTCCAAAACTCACTGGTAAAAGCAGAACCGTTGAATCCTGCACCGACATAAATACAACTATTCAGCACAAAACTAACACAGGCATCGGTAGCCGTACTGGGAAAATTGGCTTTTTTCGACCAACTATCGGTTAGCGGATCATACATCCAAAAGTCCTGTAAGGTTCCTCCCGAATAAGCTCCCTCATATCGGTTAAACCCGAGTCCCACATAAGCTTTATTGTTCACCACAGCTGCCATGGCTTTTACACGGGCTATACCCGGGAAAGCAGCCTTTTTTGTCCAACTGTCTACAGTAGGGTCATATTGCCAGCAATCTTTCAACGAATCGGTATAAACTGCATTCCGGCCTAAGGTAACATAACCCTTACCATTTACTGCAAAAGCTACCGCCGAAGCTCTTCCGGTTCCGGGCATGCTGTTCTTTTGTATAAACGAAATT
This sequence comes from Bacteroidales bacterium, assembly GCA_015654525.1. Taxonomy (GTDB): domain Bacteria; phylum Bacteroidota; class Bacteroidia; order Bacteroidales; family Paludibacteraceae; genus Paludibacter. The sequence continues at coordinate 20,873 of JAATGT010000200.1, read as the reverse complement.
ACCGGATAAGGAGAATCTGCAAGACCGTCATCCTGGCAACTCACAATAAAGAGAGGAAATAGCAGGTATATAAATAATTTGAGAGAATTCATTTAGTGGGAAGTTAGTAGTTAGTAGTCGGTGGTTTGTAGTCGATAGTAAGAAGTGGTGAATGATAAACGATTAGTGATGAGCGATTAATGGTAAGTGATAAATAAGCTCTTTTACACAAAACCAAACATAAAACAACTTTTATGCGACATGAAACCAAAACAAAATTTTAAATTTATAAACTATTTCGTTTGATACTTTGTCTGATTTACGTGAAATTACTGATAGCTGTCAATTTTCAATCAGAATGACAGATTATTACATCCTCTTTGTAAGGGGTTGATTGTCATTTCAAACGAAGTGAGAATTGACAATCGGCGCTAGCCAAATCTTTCATAAAGTTTCATATATAAAGTTTATCGGACAACAATGATAAATTTACTGATAGTTACTCACAAATTTAGTAATAAAAAGTCCTTTAAATGCAGTTGCTCTATACCGTTGTAATTATTGCCGGCATTGTATTCATCCATTGTGACGACATATTTCCTATAGTTATCGCCTATTTTCAACAAATTTCCAAATTCTCTATTTATTGTATTTTCATCTGTAAGCATGTAAGCCACTTGTACATAAATTGATGTACCGCCCTTATCTGCTACAAAATCGATTTCCATTGTTCCTAATTGACCGACATAAACCCGAAATCCCAGTCTGATTAAATGAAGATATACAGCATTCTCCATAACCTTATTTATATCTTTTCGGCTATCAAAACCACGAATACAATTTCGAAGTCCCAGGTCTTCAAAATAATACTTCTCTCCTATTTCAAATATTTTTAATCCGGTAATATCAAAACGTGAAACCTTATAAACAAAAAATGCGTTCGTAAGAGGCTTAAGATAATTCAACACAGCCTGCGTTGAAACTGAAGTACGTTGCGACTTCAGATATTTCGCTATATTATTGGCCGAAAACAAATTTCCAACATTATCAGCCAGAAATTCAATAAGCGACTCCAAAAAGTGAATATTTCGAATTCCTTCACGAGCTACAACATCTTTCAATAAAATAGATGCATAAACGTTACGCAAATATTCAAAAACCGATAATTCGTCTAACCCTATCACCTTTAAATAGGGCATACCTCCAACTGTAAGATATTTATTTAAGCTTTGAGTTGAATTCTCCAGTTGAAAAAAATCAAGAAATTCATCATATCCCAACGAATGAATGGTAAATTCAATATACCTTCCAGCTAAAAAGGTAGCCAATTCTCCCGAGAGCATATTGGCATTGCTACCACTACAAAATATATCACAACAATTCTCTGCCAACAAACTCCTCAACCCTTTTTCAAAACATTCAATCTCCTGAATTTCATCTACAAAAAGATAGTTTTTACTTTGTGTTTTCAGTTGTTCTTTGACATATTGATAAAGAATATCATCATTTATAATATGCTCAAAAGGCTTTAATTCTTTATTGATATAAATGATATTAGCCTGTGGATTTGACTTTTTTATCTCCTCTATCAATTGAAAAAGAATATAACTTTTCCCCACTCTTCGCTGCCCTGAAATAACTTTTATTATTTCCTTGCCTATAAATGGCTTTATTCGTTCAGTATAAATTGGACGAGGAACATAAGGTCTTGCTGTTAATAGTTCATCAATCATGATTGATAAGAATTTATTTTTATGTGTTTTTATCTATCGTAATTGACAAAAATATAAATAATAGTTCATTTATCAATCATAATACACAATAATTGCTCGGTAAATAAAGTGAAAGTATAAGTTAGAATCCTATTTCCACTTAGTTTTCTCTTCTTACTTACTACCAACCACCCACTTCCTACTAATTTCTACTTACTACCAACTACCGACTAAAAACGACCCATTCTTATTCGCGAAATCTACGTAATTCGTTGTTTCAAATTTACTACCGTATAATCTATGTGTATCTATGTGAACTTAATGACTTAGTGGTAAAAAACTACCGGCAACAAACTACTTGTCAATTTCTGTCCTCTTCTTCTTACTACCGACTACCTACTAAAAGTATGTAGTTAATAGTCGCTAGTAAATAGTGGTGAATGATAAACAGCAATTAACATTTCACAGATACCATTCGCAAATAACAGTTTACGGATATTTCACAAATTAGGAAATACAAAAACACGCATAGTGCGGTATAGACTTGATTTCATTTTCAAAACCAAAATTTTTAGCTGAAATACGGATGGAATAAGGTGGATTATATTTCATAACATATTGATTTAAGCTCTTCGAACGAACATTTTCCGACGATTTCACTTCAATAGGAATACACTCGCCTCCACCGGTTTGTATCACAAAATCAACTTCCGCCTTACCTTCCGACTCCCAATAATAGCACTCAAAGCCACGACTTACTAAGGCATTAGCAACATAATTTTCAACCAGCGACCCCTTAAAATAATTCAGTTGTTGGCTGTCTGATAGAATAACTTGTGCAGCAATTCCTAACTTTGAGCGAAGTAAACCAATATCCCCCATATAAATCTTAAAAATTCCCGGTTCCGAATATACTGAAAGCGGATAATGGCCCTGATGAATTCTCACACATTTAATCACTATACCCGATGCACACAACCAATCAATAGCTGTTTCGTACTGATTACTTCTTGCTCCGGATTTTATAAACTTATATTGAAATTTTTTATTCTATTTGGCAAGTTGTGTTGGAACGGAATGATAGGTAGACATGATTTTGACTGTATCAACAGGTAGGGCATATTTTGCCATATCGGCTATATATGCATCTACTATATTTCGCTGAACAACATCTACTTCATCGAAACTATGGGTTTGCAAATAGGTATTTATCACATTAGGCATTCCACCAAGGCACAAATATAATCTAAATTGCTCCATAAAATGTTCGTGCAGCGAACAGCTAAGATTACTATTGTAACAAGCTCTGATAATATTAGCAGCATCTTTACTTGCAGTTGCCCAAAGAAATTCTTCAAAATCCAATGGATAAAGCATTTTGACCACCACTTTACCGACCGGAAAAGAGTATTGCTCACGATGCAAAGCCACTCCAAGCAAACTACCGGCTGCAATAATATGATAATCCGGAGTTTCCTCACTAAAATACTTCAGCGATGTTAAAGCTCGTTCACTAGCCTGAATCTCGTCAAAAAAAAGTAAAGTAGTATGTTCCTGAATAACAACACCCATTAAGACCGATAATTCGGCCACAATTCTTTTGGGGGATAAATCTTTTGTAAAAATAGCTTGCAGCTGAGCATTTGCTTCAAAATTCAAATAAACAAAATTGGCATAATGCTCGTTAGCAAATTTTTTAACCACAAATGTTTTTCCCACCTGCCTTGCCCCGTGCAATACCAAAGGCATCCTTGCAGTAGATTTTTTCCATGCTATCAATTCAGCTTCTATCTTACGTTCCATAAACTGTATATAATATTACATTTTTAGTTCATTAAAGTGCAAATATAATACATTTATCGGAACGAACAATACACATAGCTCTTGACAGTTGATAGTTGATAACTGATAGTTGATAACTGTTTACTTACTTTGAGGATCTGTAACCGCTAACAGGATAGAAAAAGTTGACTTTCCGGAACCATTAGGACCTGCAAATATCCTCAATCTCTTTACAGAAGTCATTTTAATTTGAATGTCTTATGCGAAGCCTTAATGGTATTTTTTTTCATCCTTGCAACAACAGAAACATCACCATTTGGTTCAATTCTACATATATTCTTTCCCTTTAATACTGTTGCAGGAACTCCATTTGCCAAAGTGGCATCATAAGCACTCCGACCATATTTACGTAATCCCTCAATAATAATATCTTGTTCCGCCCGGTGGCCTGTTTTTTCTTTTGCCTTCATACAATTTTTATTTTTATTGTAGTACAAATATATATATTAGAGTTTATATAAGTTTGATTTTTTGAACTTCTAATATCTTTGATTTATGATTAATGAAACAGAATATCTAATTTTAAGATTCCTGAAAGGAATCAATGTGCATAACCGCCGGTAAAACCGGCGGATGCGAATCACATAAACTGTTGGAACCCTGAAAGGGTTCAATAATAACAGATTATAATATGGTTCAGCCCACTTCGGGGCTGGTATAGTGGGGTGTCATTACATCCCCCAGTTTCGCAAGCTTCACTGGGGGTTATTCACATTTAGCCACTTCGTGGCATAGAATATCTTTTACAAACGCCATTTACAACTAACTTATATAATCTCTATTACTTTGTTCTTATTATTTTATATTATTCAGAAAACTTATATCTACCGTTATCTCATACCACAGAATCTTTTAAAGGTTATCATTTACATTTGACACACATCAGATTCCCGTGAGATTAGTGAACTTTGAACCTGATAACCGTTGCTAACTGTTGACTGATAACTGATAACTGTTTACTCACTTTGAGGGTTTGTAACCGCTAACAGGATAGAAAAACTACTTACTGCTTACTACCTACTAAAAACTACCGACTACTAACTTCTCATTATCATTGTTTTTAAAATTACGCTTTGAGGCGTAACGCCTCTAAGCGTAATTTTAAATGTATCGTCTAAAAAACGGATCACTTATAAAATAGTTGTTCATTGTTTTGTCAATTAATCCATTGTCCATTAAAACTACTATAGCCTTTTGAACTGAGGATGTGGCAGATAGTCGAAAGCGTTTTATATAATCTGATGAAAAAACATTTTCCCCATTTGTAACCAACGCTTTCAATAACTTTTTCTGAAGAACAGATTGCCTGTCAAACAATTCAAAATAGTAATCCTGCTTTAATTCAATTATTTTATTGGAACAAAGCTTAATAACTTCAGTTGTTACTACAAACTCACTATTTATCATATACTGCCATACTTCTGCAGCTAATAACTGAATATAATAGGGTATGTCACCTGCTTCTTCTATTAACAACAGTGCATTCTCGCGATCAATAGTTATTCCCGAAGTACTAAACTGTCGATGTAGGTAGCTGATGGTTTCTTCTTTGGGTAGTGTATTCAACTGAATATGTGAAGCTGAATTGTAAAAGGCCCGCTTCTTATTATTAAACATATCGTTTAATAAATGCGTGCGACTACCCAAAAACAAATAGTTTAGGTTTTGTTGCTGTATTTTACTCCGCAATAAGCTTTCGAAATTGTATTTATCAAATTTCGTAATCTCCTGAAATTCATCAAAAATAACTACTATTCGCTTTCCCGACTGTGCCAATTTTTCAGGCAAATCCAATACTTCAGAAAGGGTTTGCGCACTTACACTGGTTTCTAATAATTCAATACCGAACTCGGGATTGCCACTAATGTCAAACGTCAGTTTGGGACGAATATTCCGAACAACTCCGGCTAAAGTTTGAATGAAATTTTGAAGATTGCTCTGTTTTTTCTTTATTGCTTCAACATAATTTATTATAAATGTTTCTACCGAGAATACGGGCATAAAATCGAAGTAAACACATACTATATCCTGCGATTCAAGTTCTTCAATAACCTTAAAAACTAATGAGGTTTTTCCGTACCGACGAGGTGCAAATAAAACAATATTATTCCCGTTAGACAATGTCGATACAATTCTCGAACATTCTTCCTGTCGATCGTAAAAATGTTCGTTTTTTACAATGGTACCATAACTGAATGGATTCATAATTGCGTCTTTTAATTCATTTTTATAACCTACTTCAACCGACTACTTACTACCAACTACCCACTAAAAACTTCCCACTGTCTTCCTCAGTCCATCTTCTGCCCTAACAGGCATTTTTTCAATGCCCAGCGCTTGTTTCAATTTGGCATTGGATACTACGTAGTTTTCGGTTAGCTTTTGTAAGCGTTCAGTGTTTAATGGTAAATGTAACACTGTTCCAACCCTGGCACAAAACTGTATTAATGATTTATTCCAGTTCCAGATTCTCTCAGGTTTACCCATAGTGCGGGCCATTAATGCTATCAGTTCATTCGTCGACAAGGTTTCATCATCACCCACATTGTATATGCCGGTAGGTATATCTTTTCTAATCAATTGCTCTATCACAAAACTCAGATTATCCACCGAAGTAAACGACCGTCTGTTTTCAAACGCTCCCAACGGATACGGGATTCCTTTTTTGACAACCTGATACAATAAATTCAGATTACCCTTATTACCCGGACCGTGAATCATGCAAGGACGAAGAATATAAGTCCTCTTTTTAGTTGATAGTTGATAGTTAATAGTCGATAGTTCATCTTCCCCTAATTCTTGTTCCTCATTCCTTACCGCTTGCCGCTTGCCGCTTACCGCTTTACTCAGAATATAGTTTTCCGCCTTAATCTTGCTCTCTCCATACGGTCCTTTCGGACTGGGAACCACATCTTCCGTCAATACATCCCCCTCTACCCTATCGGCAGCAGCTTTTACCGAACTGAAAAATATAAATTTTTTAGCTTCCGATGCCTGGAACCAATCATATATTTTCTGTGTAAGACCGGTGTTGATATCAAAATATACCTGTGCATTCGTTTGATTCTTGGTATCATGGGCTTTACCAGCTAAGTGTATCACTACATCTACCGCAGGGATAGTCTCCAACTCCGCCCAATTATAGGTCTTTATAACACCTTCTTTTTGGGGTGCCACTATATCTAAACCATAAATCGTATGCTGAGCTTTAAGTGCATTCACTAAGTTAGCGCCTACAAAACCATGTATGCCAGTGATTAATATATCCATTGAATTACTCTTACTGATAACTGTTTACTGAGAATTATTCTTACTGATAACTGATAAGGTGTTCATTGCTTCGTGAATATTAGCTCAAAAACCTTTACAAAGTACTTTAGCGATAAAATAAACATATTAGTGTAAATGCCATTTTCTTTACATGCCCGTACAATTTCTTTGTTTAGGATGACATTACTTCTCCAGGAAGCAGTACTCACACCTCCTGTACGCATTTTCATGACGTCGAGATGCAAATACTTATATGCTAGTTTATGTGTATATAAAAATCGTATCAACAGCTCATAATCCGCTGCTATCTTATAATCTGTTTGATAATAGCCAAAGGTTTCAAAATTCTTTTTATACGTAAAGAAGGAAGGATGTGCAGGCATAAAACCAAAACGAAAACGATTTGGCGAGAAGTTTTTAGAAGAATAGTAGCGTACCGTTTTATTCAGATCATCAGGATGCACAAAGCGTACATCTGCAAAAGTAGCCTGAACGTTGTCATCTTCAAATGTCTTTGCTATTTCAGCAATTATATCATTCCTATGATAAAAGTCATCCGAATTAATAATCCCAACTACATCACCAGTTGCCATTCTGATACCTTTATTCATGGCGTCATACATACCCTTGTCTTTCTCACTAATCCAACACATGCGCCCATTAAACTTTGGCTCCTGTTCTTTGATTATATCAACTGTATCATCTTTTGAACATCCATCAATGACAATGTATTCAATATTTGGGTAAGTCTGTGACAATACTGACTCAATTGTACCCTGTACCGTTGAAGAACTATTATAAGTAACTGTTATGATTGAAAATTTCATTCTAAAAGTTGTTTTTATTCAATCAAACTTATTGATTCTTACAGTCAATATTATACTTATCCTTAAGATAGATAATAATTTTTTCTTTATTATTACCACAAGCTTTCTTAATTTCAAATATTTTTGCATCTACTAAAGTCCTATACCACCAGCCCTGCAAGAAATGCCAAAGAAAACCCTCTTTCCCTTCAAGAAAACCACCTCTCATAACATAACGAATAAAGAAATACAGAAAAGATCTCCAAAAGAGTGGCATTCGAGCATATTTATGTTTCTTTGATCTTTTTGCTATTGCTTCTGACGAAATAATTTTAGCTTTATCATTGTTGGCATTACCTGTTATATTATATTCAATATCCAACAACTCAATAGCTTCACGAATAGCATAACCATTGTGCTTTGTAGTCCACCAACTAATATCATTTAGATTATGATCAACAAAATCGCATTCAAATTCTTGACATTCTCCTTCAAGTAAAATCATATGTTCATCCATCAAGCGTTGCTCACAAATAGCCTTCTTATTTTTGAACAAACGAAGAATCATCACAGGATATGTACCTTTTTTTATCCATTTATTTAAGAATATATGACGTCTTTTAAAGACTACACCAGTAACATACTCCGGTAAATTTGGCAATTTTTGTTTAAGTTCATTGATCAATTCGTCAGTAAGATACTCATCAGCATCAAGTCTCAACACCCATTTCGTCTTAATATCTGAATTTTTCAACCCCCAATTCAACTGTTTTGCATGATTATTCTCCCATTTATTCTGAAGAATAAATGCATTGTATTCATTTGCTATTTCTAAAGTCTTATCAGTTGAAAAAGAATCAATAATAAAAATGTCTTTGGCAATACACCTTATATTCTCTAAACAACGTCGAATATGAAGCTCTTCATTGTAAGTGAGTATTATAACAGATAAATCTAACATTTACAATCGTATTTATTAAACAATTAATATTCAAATATATATTCAAAACTTTACCTGTTCCTTATAAATTGATAATAATTCTTCATAAGTCCTGTCCCAAGAGAATCTCCTTGCATTTAAATATCCTTTATTAATTATTGAACTTCTAAAATTCTCATTTTCTAGTTTTGAAATTTTTGTAATTGAATCACTAGCGTCAAATTCATCCACATACAAAGCAGCATTATCTACAATTTCAGGTATAGATGACAATTTAGTTGTCACAACAGGACATCCAGCTTTCATAGCCTCGACAACAGGAATACCGAAACCTTCATATAAGGATGGAAAAAAAAGACAAAAAGCATTGTTATAAAGAACATTCAACTTGTCATCAGTTATTTCGGAATACACATGAATACGATCCGTATTCCCTCCTAACAATCTTGTCTCATTCTTTGATAAAGGCTTTCCTACAAAAACAAAATGAAAACTTTTATCAATACCTCTATAAACGCTAGCTGTTAAATTAAAGTTTTTACAACCGATACGTGATCCAACGACTAAAATATATTTTTTATTTACTAATTCAAACCACTTAGTTTTTAAATATACACTAGGATTTGTTATTGGATAGAATTTATTACTCACTCCATTATACACAACTCGAATATCTTTCTGTGAAAATTCAGGGTAGAATTTTATTAAATCATCCTTAGTACATTTAGAGATGCATACAATAACATCAGCATGCTTTAAAGAATTATATTTTTGAAATCTATGAACCCAAGCTTTTATACCCTTATCATATTTTTCATACATAAAATCATGAACCGTTAAAATTTGTTTAGCACGTGCGTTAGTTGTATATCTATAATAACTAGAATGAAAAATAAAAGGAGATTTTTCATTTATTTTTACAGGCAAATATCTTCTTAATCTCTTAATAAAGGATTTTTCTATTATTATGTTAGGAATATAAATCTGATTTCTTAGAATATTGTTAAAACAATTAGATGATTCAATTGTGTGTATAGTAAAATCCTCACATTTCAATATTCTCTTTAAAAATTCAGTCCAATAAACAGATATTCCGCCAACTCGCTGTAATTCATATATGATATTATCTAAAAACACTATCATAATTTTATTCGTTTAATAGTTTTCGTTCGATTTATTATTATATCAAGCAATTTCGCCAGTATAAATAATTGTATAACTTGCTTTATAAAAACACCTAAGTCATTCCTAAATGCTAAAACAAAATACACATAAAAAAGAGGTGCAGTACTATACATTATTGTAACATGTTTAGCATAAAAAGCTCGAACATTCAGATTGGCCAATAAATATCCAAAAACAAAAAATACTAAAATAGAAAAATACCCAAAATTCAAATAAAGTTCTGCTAATAATGAAAAACCACCACCAGTCATTCCTGCATCAAGTGAAATGTCTGATAGCATATTTTTATCGATTAGTATTCCCATACTTTCTCTTAGGAATGATGGTATCAACAGTTGAAATGCAGTCAACAATGATTTGCCATAAAAAAAGTGATTGGTCGAAAAAATAGTTTCTCCAAGTATATTATTAAAGTAAATTGAATATTCATATGAAAAAATATTTTTATATGTATCAATATCGTGAAAATTAACTAAGTCTGGATTTATTCTTGTCAGAATAAGTAAATTTGGAACAATTGATAATAAATACAATAAAAATACGTATTTGAGTTTAAATTTGTCTTTTTTAAATCTTAACCATGGATAAATTGCAATTATACCGAATTCAAAAAGTAATGACCTTGCTTGAATAAAAACTACTAAAATTCCATACAAAATCAAATATTTAAATAGTTCATTATATGGCTTAACTTTCCATAATGGCAATTCCGTATTCAAAGACAAATATGACAGCAATAGAAGAGGAATAACCCTTAATTCAATTAAAAAATTAATTTTTTCCCGAATATCTACCATTGAACTATAATTCGCTCTACCGGCAACAATAATAAATAAGCAAGTGAAAATTTGAAATAATAAAGATATTTTTAAAAGAAATATTACTGTATTTAATTTGTCTGATTTATCTGAATTATCCGAATAAGAATATTCAATAACTGATTTCCTTTTATTTTTAAGTCGAATATAATAGCCTAATAAAAATGCAAACATAGAAGACACAGAAAGCATCAATGCTTTTATTGCTACTTCTCTAGGATATGTAAATTCAAAATGCCAACCCCAAAAGTTGTAATCAGTAATACCACCAAAAACAATTTCACAAAGAAATTGAATATGCAAAATAAAAAAAACAAAAATAATTAGTAGTCTTGTCATTTGTCTGTTTTAATAGAAACACTATCAAAATTTCCTGTTTAATAATGTATCCTTATAAATCTATTATAATTTAATAAGCCACAATCTATGAATTGATAATTCATTAGAATTAGTTATTTAACAAAGATTTAAATCATAAAAAATATCAAAATATCAAACACTTACTTTTCTCCCTTTTAAATAGAATCTTTAACATTAAAATATTAGGACAGCCATCTGCATACTCGTATTAATTGAGATTTTGTTTTTTTAAATTGTAAAGGATCTTATCTCGTACAATATTATTACTATCTTCAATACTGTCTGATGAGATATGATAATTCATTTCATAAAGTTTCATATCACGAAGAATATCATACCAAATACTATAAAGAATTAAATACTTCCCTGCATTACCTGATTTGAATCCACCTCGAAAAAAATAATTATAAAAGAATCGCTTGATTGCCTTGGCCATTATCTTTAGTAGTCCAATGGGTACAGTGTGTGATCCAATCAGACACTCAAGATCACTGTATCGATTATAACTATCATTATGAGATTTGGCCGTATAACTCATAAAATGATGAACAAATAGTTCTTCTGGCATTTTGTAGATGGACGAGGAAGATTCTAAAAACTTACCAAAATGATGAATTTTATTATTTGTAAAATCAATTGATTCTTTTTTGAATACTCTAGGGAGACGTGCTGAAATAACTTCATGGCAAAACTTACCTATATAGTAATTCTTTTTTATAATGTCAATGGCAGAATACTTATCATCTTGAGATATTCTTACAATTTCAGTAATAGTTTCAATTTCAAGCATTTCATCCGCAAATCCCCAGTATATCCAAGGTGTTTTAACTGCAGATTTTACCGCAAATGCCGTATCCTCATCTTCGACCCATCCCTGATTTTTATTAAGTAGAATATCGCAACCATATCGCTGAGAAATTTCCAATGTTCTATCAGAGCTATAGTTGTCAACAATCAATATAGGACCAAAATCTATAAAGTTTCTAATGACTCGCTCAATCCTTGTTTCTTCATTAAAAGTGAAAATTACAAATGTAATTTGATGAAAGTCTTGCATGCTTATGTCTATTTATTGTTCTAATTAATAATAATTTAGGAAGGGTATAAAATAATAATTTCATTCAAATTTTAAGTCAAGAAAACTAATGTTCGAATATATGACTTAAATAGATTTTTGTATTTTATCAGGGTCAATCCATATGTCGGCCAAATAATATTTATTAAATATTCGTGTTGAATATATAACAAAATTCATTTAAATAATTTCAAAGTATTCATATTTAATGTCATAATAATATTCAGTAAAATTCGTTTACCTTCACAAATTACTGTATAAACTTAAAGAAAAACTTTTTCAATTTCGTGTTTTGGTATTTTGTGATTAATACTTTTATATCAGTTATTGTTAAAAATATTCTTTATTTCAAATATAAGTCAATCATTTACTAATAAAACAAATGAAAGCTATTTGCCGCAAGAACAATGAAAACTATATCACTTCCATTGTTGATTTCTGTAATGTTTATAAACTATAATTCCTTGATATGAAAATATTACAATTTGTGTCAATACCATTGGAAGCCCAATGGTGTAAAGAGAAAATAATTTTAAATAAAATAACGAGGCAAATGAAATAACGAAACAGAATAAACCTACTAATGAAATACGCGGAATTAACTTAGTCATATCATTCAATGTCATATATATAGTCAATGGACCTATCAAAAAATTACCTGCTTCAGTAAGAATACCAAACGATATTAACTTCGAATACTGGACAAAAATAGAGCTGGTCAATATCGAAATAATTAAAGTTGAAAACACAAAACCAAAAACCAGAACACCTACAATTATTAACAGGGACCATTTTATATACTTAGAAAGGAAATGTCCTTTTGTCTTATAAATATCTGGAACAAATAATTGATTATAGATTGTACTAAACACAGACAATCCACTAGAGCCAACATTTGCGACCGTTCCATATATTCCAACCATACTCGAAAGACCTAGAGGAACAAGCAAAATTCGATAACCTTGCATCTGTATTAAATTGATTATAGAACTAACCGAGATAGGATATGAAAACTTTAAAATGGATTTTATATTAATTTTTATAACATTTTTTTCTTTGTATTCAGGAAGTCTTTTTATATAAAATATGAGAGGTAATAAACTTATAAAAGACGCAAATAATAAAGCAAATAATATTAAAATAGATGTCGGCTGGAAAAATTTCACAAATAATAGAAAAAAAAGAATTTTAAAAGTACTTTCTAATAGAATATTATAAATAGTTGTCCTTCTATTTTCTAAATTATTAACTATTCCTCTTAAGAAAGTAGTTAAATAAGTGCCTAATGACATGAGTAATACGACGGTGCAAATCACACTATATTTTGGACATACTATTAACAATATAACATCTATAATAAAAATAAAAAGTAATAAATACTTAACTACAAATAGATTTATAGGAATATAAGATTTTAGCGATATTTTATTCTCTTTAAATTCGTATAATTTCGATTGTTGAAAATAATCCATAGGAACTAAAACAATTGCATTCAGAGCATAGGAAAGTGTTGATAAAAAATAATATATACCGAGTTCCCCTACAGGTACTTTATTAGTAATTATTTTTACAAATAATAATTGAATAATAATAACAACAATTCTTACAAAGCCAACTTCAAAAACTATTTTTTTTCTTAGAATTGATTTCTCCTTGTTATTTGTTTTGTTCATATTTTAGTTGTTCTTCTTCGGACAATAAAGGAATTGGCATTTCAATAGGTTTATTATATTCCAATTTTGGCGAGACGGTTGTGAGTCCCTCTGTGAGATATTCAATAATGCAGTTTCGAGTGGAAAATATACTATCCATCAATATTTTATTTTTTAGATCGTCCTCAGAGATTTTAAAGTATTCTAGTCCGTAAGCTGCCGATATATTCTTTATATTAGGAACTACGTAACCACCTTTGATTGTTGTACCCGACATTCGACCATCGAAGTATAAATGTTGAAATTGAGTAATCATGCCCAAGGCACTATTATTAATAACAATAACTTTTATGGGCAAATTGTATTGAGATATTAGCATCAGCGATTGAGTGGACATATGAAATCCACCATCTCCATTTATTGAAAAAATTTCTTTATCCGGATTCGCAAAAGCTGTTCCCACAGCTGCCGGCAAAGAAAAGCCCATAGGTGCCAGACCACCGCTAGTAATAAACTTTTGTCCTTTTTTTAGTTGCAAAGTCTGAGCCGCCCACATTTGATTTTGTCCAATATCAACACAAAATACATCATTTTCCTTACTGTAATTATTCAACAATTGCATAAAACGATATGGAGCCTTATTCTCTACAAATCGCTCTATTTCTTTATCTTGTTTGTAATTGTCTTTTAATTTGAGCAAATAACTTATCCACTCTTCTTTGTATGTAGGTTTAATATTTAATGTATTAACTTTTTTCATAAAAGAAAACACATCCGAATGAACTTTTATTCGGTTTGTGAGTCTATGATTTTCTAATTCATTACTGTCTATATCCACATGAATAATTTTTCCATGTTCAAGGAATTTATCTACCATTGCTCCTGTTTGCCGGGTATCTAATCGGGTACCCAAGGCAATAAGTAAATCAGCATTGGCAATTCCCATATTGGCATTACGATTTCCGTAACTTCCAATCATACCCAAATAGTTCGAATACGTTTCATCAATAACTCCTCTGCCTAACAAAGAGCTTAAAATCGGAATATTAGTTTTTGTGAGAAACTTATCAATTTCAATTTTGGCTACTTCCGACAAACAACCTGCACCAACCAACAACATGGGGCACTGAGCATTGGCAATCATTTCAGCTATTGCTTTATAATCAATTGATGCACTCTCTTCCGCAACAGGAACAAAACCTAGCAACATATCAGGATCTATTTCAGCGCGCTGAATATCCATTGGAATATCCAATAAAACCGGCCCTCTTCTGCCACTCATTGCATAATAGGTTGCCTTTTCCAATTCATATCGAATATCTAAAGCTTTATCTACTAATTTAGCATATTTGGTAATCGGCTTGACTATACTTACTACATCAGTTTCCTGAAAACCTTGTTGACGAATGGGTTTATCGTATTTATATTCTGAAGTGTTAACCTGACCGGTGATATAAATTACAGGTACTGAATCGAAATATGCATCGGCAATACCCGTCATCATATTGGTAGCACCCGGTCCACTGGTAGCAATGGCTACTCCAAATTTCCCGGATTCTTTTGCATAGCCTTCAGCTGCAATAGCAGCAGTTTGCTCATGATAAGTCTGTACAAAATGTACATTTTCATTTAGCGTTATGGAATCAACAAGATGAGTTATCATCCCACCGATATATCCAAACATAACGTGAACGCCTTGCTTTTCGAAATAATTAACTATATAATCGGATAATTTCATTCTTTAATTTTTAAATGAATTAATAACCTTATTCAGTTTTATATCAAAATTTGCCGAATCGATTTTGCCAAATATACTATTAAATTTATTTGAGTCGCCTTCAATATGCATCGACTGTTGTTCCCTGTACGGGAAATGACCAAAGTTTAATTTAAAATATGGATTTACTCTGTCTTTTATCATACCTACAATATCTTTAAGGCTCAATGGACTATCTGAAGATAAGTTATAAATACCTGATGGTCCATTAATTATCACAACATTTGTTATCGACTGTGCAAAGTCACGCACATATAAGTAGGCATATTTTTGCTCACCTGATGTGAAATTCATTTCAGTTTGTTCTGTCAACATCATTTTGATCACACTTGGAATCAGCCATTTCTCATCTTCACGCTCTCCAAAAACTGAAAAAACCCGTAACCAATACCACTTTATATTATTATCCTCACAAAACATTTTAAGCATTCTCGAAGCGGCTAGCTTCACTGCTCCGTAAGATGTAGTCGGATTTAATGGATAATCCTCAGAAATTCTTCCTTCAAACTGACCATATTCAGCCTGACTTCCCAACGAAATAAATTTATCAATGCAACACTCCTTCGCAATTCTGAGCAAAAAATAAATATAATCAATATTCGATAACTGGCTCTCCCAATCATCTCTATTGGAAGATGAAACGCCATTCCATGCAGCATGAATAATAATTCTAGGATTAAAATTTATTACTTCATCAATCCATAAATCTTCATCAGTATTCACCCAAGTCACATTTAAACTGAAAGATTGACAGTTTTTTAAATTTGAATTATTTCTTTTTGTGAGAATTAATTCAAAACCATTCTCCAACAGATTTTCAGCAATATGAGAGCCCAAAAATCCGGTTGCACCTGTCAATAATATTTTCATTTCGCTGCAAACTGTTTTATGTGATCCAAACAAATTTTATAAACCTCATCTGTCTTATATCTTTTATACCAATCCGCAGTCAATTCCACTGTTTGATTAATATTTAGTTTTGGTTCCCAACCTAATTGAAATTTTGCTTTGGAAATATCTAACATCAATAGCTTAGCCTCGTGTAAGTCGTTGGGATTCGATAAATCATTTAAATAGCTATTAGTGATAAGTGATAAGTGATTAGTTTCCGAGAGTCTTGGTTCTTGGTTCTTGGTTCTTGGTTCTTGAAAATAATTCTCCACGACTTTGGTTGCCACATCCCATACCGTAGCAATAGATTCGGTATGCGGTCCAAAGTTCCATCCTTCACAATATTTGGTAGGTTCGTTCCACATTTTTTGAGCCAACAGCATATAACCGCTTAATGGTTCCAACACATGTTGCCAAGGGCGGATTGCTTTCGGGCTACGAATATCAATCGTTTTACCGGCTTCCAATGCTTTTATACAGTCCGGGATAATGCGGTCTGATGCCCAATCGCCACCACCAATTACATTACCGGCACGTACGCTGGCAATAGACTTACCATGCATGGCATATTTGTCCGGATGAAAGAATGAACGTCTCCAGGAAGCAATCGCTATTTCAGCCGCACCTTTGGAAGAAGAGTATGGATCATATCCTCCCATAGCTTCATTTTCCCGATAACCCCAGATTTGTTCGCGATTCTCGTAACATTTATCGGTGGTAATCATCACTGCCACTTTTACGCTATCGGTTACACGAATGGCTTCCATAACATGGATACTACCCATTACGTTTACTTCATAGGTTTCAACCGGTATGTCATACGATAGACGTACCAAAGGTTGAGCTGCTAAATGAAAAACAATTTCCGGTTGATATTTCTGAAAAACATCTTTCAAATTTTGACCATCCCGTATATCACCTCGTAAATCCGCTTTTATTTTTTTTCCTATGCCGGATAAAACGAAGTTATCACGATCGCTAAAGGGTTCTAATGCAAGTCCTATTACTTCAGCTCCCAGCTCATGTAACCAGATAGCCAGCCACGAACCTTTAAACCCCGTATGTCCGGTTATCAAGACTCGTTTACCACGGTAAAAGTTGTCAAATATATCGATGCTCATCAACAATTATGAATTATACATTATGAATTATTTACCAAACTTTCCACGGTGCCTGGCCCTTATCCCACATCTCGTTCAGTTCTAAGTTATCCCGCATGGTATCCATGGGTTTCCAGAATCCCGAGTGCTTGAAAGCGGACATTTTACCTTCTTTTGCAATATTTTCGAGCGGTTCCCGTTCAAAAAATGTAGCATCACCATTGGTTATATAATCGAACACTTCAGGTTGACAAACAAAGTACCCTGCATTAATCCAGTTACCATCACCATCCGGTTTTTCCATAAATGAATTCACCTTTCCTTCAGAATCAATATCAAGTGCTCCAAATTTTCCGCTAGGTTTATAGGCCGTAACAGTCAATATATTTCCGGTTTTATTATGTAAATCTATAGTATCTTGGATATTTAAATTGGCAACACCATCACCATAAGTCAATAAGAAAGGCTCGTTGCCTACATATTTTTGAATGCGTTTTACACGACCACCCGTCATGGTATTAAGTCCCGTATCTATCAAAGTCACTTTCCATGGTTCTGCATGACAATCCAACACTTCTATTTTATTATTTGCCAAATCAATGGTCAAGTCGCTATTATGGCGAAAATAATTAGCAAAATATTCTTTGATAACGTAGCCCTTATACCCACAGCAAATGATAAACTCATTAATACCATAATAACTATAGGTCTTCATGATATGCCAAAGAATCGGTTTACCTCCAATTTCCACCATAGGTTTTGGTATAAGATTGGTGGCTTCACTGAGCCTGGTGCCCAACCCACCTGCTAAAATAACTGCTTTCATCGAAAAAACGTTTAGTGATTTATGTTTAGTTTTGAAGTGTAGAGTTTAATGTTTATGGTGTAAAATATAATACTGGATTTAAATATATTGTAAATCAAGTATTATATCATTTATCATTAACCATTTATCATTAAAAGCCTACCATTCATCCGTATAGATATTCTCTGCTCCAGCTGCACTCAAATTCTTTGCAAAGTAAGAAGTAAATGTTTCTCCTCCACAAATGTAAAAATGCGAATCAGTTACATCAATATCAGAAGTCTGAATATCTTTCCATTCAATTCTTCTATTTGGCAATTCAGCCATTTCCTGACGGGTACAGAATAAATGTAATTGTGCTTCCGGTACGATAGATTTCAACATATCGACACCTTGCATTTCCTCCTCGTTTTTAAACGAATAAAATACGTGTAAACGATCGGTATAGTTATCACGCACCAACTGTTCGCAAAAACTAAGAATGGGAGCTATCCCTGTTCCACCGGCTATGCAACAAATCGGGGCTTTTTTATCAAAGAAAGGCAATAAGAAATCACCAAAAGCATATTTTGCGGTACACGTACTTCCCACGATAAGTTCATCGAATATACGTGAAGTATAAACACCTACTTTACGAATAATCAATTTTATAGTACCGTCTTCTTTAAACGCGGATGCAATACTAAAATTACGCGATTCGGACCAACGGGTATAGTCTTCTTTATTTTCAAGAGTCAGTTGTAAAAACGAACCGGCTTCGAAATAATGATTTTTTTCTAATTGAAGTGTATATTCACGAATCTCACTCCCATGTTCTTTTACACAAAGAACAGTTGCTTTACTTATTGTGCCCATTTAATGAATAGAATTAAAGAATTTATCGAAAACAGATAAAATATAATCCATATGAACCTGTTGAATACCCGGATAGACACCAATAAAAATAGTGTTCCTCATAATATAGTCCGTATTGGTCAACTCACCCGACACACGGTATTCTACATCTTTGTAAGCAGGTTGTTTAGTCAGGTTTCCGGCAAATAGCTGGCGAGTAAGAATTTTATGATCTTCTAAAAATTCAGCTAAGTTTGTACGGGTAAATTTGTCGTTCTCACGCACATTAAAGGGGAATCCAAACCACGAAGGATCGGAATTAGGAGTGGCTTCCGGCAACATCAAATACTCTTCGTATTGTTTTAAGCCGGCATATAATTTTTTGAAGTTTACTTTACGCAATTCAACAAAAAGCGGTAGTTTTTTCAATTGAGCTACGCCTACAGCAGCTTGCATATCGGTCACTTTTAAATTATACCCTATATGACTGTAGACATATTTATGGTCGTATCCTACAGGTAAATCGCCATACTGACCTTTAAATCGTCGACCGCAGGTATTATCGCAACCCGGATCGCAATAGCAATCGCGTCCCCAGTCACGCATAGAAGTGGCAATACGTTTCAGCAAAGGATTACTGGTTAATACCGAACCACCTTCACCCATAGTTATATGATGAGCGGGATAGAAACTTGTAGTAGCTAAGTCGCCAAAAGTTCCCACCATTTTACCATCATAAGTAGAACCAACGGCATCGCAACAATCTTCGATTAAGAAAAGACCATGTTTATCGGCAATTGCTTTTACTGCATTCAAATCGAAGGTATTCCCTAAGGTATGGGCTAACATAATGGCTTTAGTCTTATCGGATAGTGCATTTTCGATGGCCGACACTTTTACATTAAAGGTATCGAGTTCAACATCAACAAATACCGGAACCAGTCCACTTTGAACAGCAGGATTTACGGTGGTTGGGAAACCAGCCGCCACCGTTAATATTTCATCACCTCGTTTTAATCTTTTATTTTTCAACAATGGAGATGTTAAAGTTGAAAGTGCTATCAAATTAGCAGACGATCCTGAGTTAACCAACATGCAACTTCGTTGCTGCATATAAGTTGCAAATTTAGCTTCAAATTCCTCCGCATATCTTCCGGTAGTAAGCCAAAAATCAAGAGAAGCATCTACCAAAGTAACCAACTCTTCTTCATCAAAAACTCGTCCGGCAAAAGGGACCATTGTTTTTCCCGGCTCAAAAGCTTTTTCAGCAAATTGCTCGGCATAATATTCTTTTACTAATGCTAGTATTTCTTCTCTTTTCATAAAAGGTCAATAAACGTATAATAAGTAGTGTAACTATTTTTTCAAAAAAACTCAGATAAGCTTAGTCATCTTAAGTCTGAATATAAAAAACAAAATGTTAATCTTTACTGTTATTAGGAGTTATCATCTATTGTAGAACTTAATCTTCTTTAAACATTATAATATAAGGACATTTTGTTTACAATTATTTTCCCAAGTTGTTCATGCCCCCTTGCATTCAAATGGTAACGATCAAAAAACATGTCATTTGAAATGAAAAAATGGTCGAAAGAATTTATGAAAATCACATTCGGATAATCAAATAAATAACGATAAAATTTTCCCGCACTCCGTCTCGTTATATTCGAAGGTCTATAATTAGTCGGAAATGGTGAAATAATGATAAATGTTTTATCTGTCGCTCTATTTATAATATCCTTGAATTCAAAAAGATATTCTGTATTATTTTTTTTTTCACTTATCCAAATAATAATTACTGATTTTAAATTTGAAGATTCAACAATG
>JAATGT010000206.1 GCA_015654525.1 Bacteroidales bacterium | reverse complement strand
GATGAAACTTTTGATGTGTTACCTTATGCGGTAGATCTGACTACCCGCTTAATTGCAGAACCGGATTCGTTTACCTTGCCGAGGAAACTCAAAATAGCTTTTTCTACCGGCGAAACAAATGCCGATTTTGCTTTAATCAACGATCTGGGATTTATTGCCCGGATAAAAGATGGTAAACGCGGATTTAAGGTCTATCTGGGCGGATCGGTGGCTTCCAACCCAACGCTTGGCTGGAAACTGTTTGACTTTGTTCCCGAAGAAGAGTTGTTTAATATCGCCATTGCCGCCAAACGCTTTTTCAACAATCACGGAAACCGCAAAAACAAGCACAAAGCCCGCATTCGTTATATCTTTTATAAGGAAGGCGAAGAAAAAACCAGGGAACTGTTTTTCAATTATTACAACGAGATTAAAAGCAAAGAAAACTTTGTTTATACGCCGGCAGCACTGAAATTCGAATATAAAAAACCGTCTTTTGCTCCGGCATCAGTATCTTCGGAAGAGTTTTTTACATGGAAAAGACGAAATGTAAAGTTTCAGAAACAAAGCGGACTCTTCTCTACGATTGTTCCTTTTATAAATGGAAATACCAACAGTGAAACCCTGCTAAGGATTGCGGAGTTCGCAGCTGCCTTTGGTAATGATGTGCTACGCTTTACTGTCCGTCAGCAATTGCAATTGCGCAATATTCCCGAAGATTATTTAGCGAATGTTTATTTGTTACTAAATGAACTGGGTATAAACACCGGACTTCCTACTGTTATAAATAATATTGTTTCCTGTACCGGAGCCGATACCTGTCGGTTGGGCATTTGTTATTCAAAAGGAGTATCATTGGCTTTGCGGAAAAAACTGGGTAAAAGTAAACTCAACCTGGACGAGATAGGCGATTTGCAAATCAATATTTCCGGTTGTCCAAACTCCTGTGCACAGCAGATATGGTCGGATATAGGTTTCTCGGGTCGTGTGGGACGCAATGAGCGGATGTATGCTGCTTACAATGTGTATGCCGGTGCGTCGAAAGGTGAGAAACCTCAACTGGGAGTTGTGTTAGGAACTGTAAGTGCACGTGATTTACCTCAGTTTACCGAAGATATTTTAGCCGGTTATATTCCTGTAAAACAAAAGTATTCTTCTTTCAATGACTATCTCCAGGATGCAGGTAAAGAGAATATCAAAACATTAGTGGAAAAATACAAAGAGGTACCCGGTTTTGATGAAGATAAAAACTATTATTATGACTGGGGTAGTGAGGAATTGTTTTCGGTTGCCAACAAAGGTCCGGCCGAATGTTCTGCCGGATTGTTTGATATGATTGATGTGGATCTGAACTTTATCAAACAAGGATTCAAGTTGCTTGAAACCGAAACAGATGCCATTAAAGTCAATCGTATTTTGTATGATATTGTTTTTTCTTCGTCGCGGATGTTGCTGGTAACTAAAGGTGCCGAACCGAAAACAAGTGCTGAAGCATTTACACTCTTTAGCGAGAAATTCATAGACGAAGGCTTGGTCAGTGACTCATTTAAAGATTTAATAAAAATAGCTGAGACGAATAGTCGGGCTGACTTTTCTGCCCGGAAAGCTGAAATTATTGAACTGGCCGAAGCGGTTATTACACTGTACGAAGGTATGGATGATTCCTTGCAGTTTAAAAATCAACCAATAAAAAAGGTTGAAGCCAAGTCGCAGGATGCCATTCAACCTACAGCAATAACAAGTTCGGAGGTCCGGGTAAAAGACTTCCGCGGGGTGGCTTGTCCTATGAATTTTGTAAAAACCAAAATAGAGCTTTCAAGTCTCAAATCAGCCGACTTACTGGAAGTCTGGCTGGATGACGGGGCACCTATTCAGAATGTGCCGGGTTCGGTACGTAACGAAGGACATGAAGTCATATCGGTCACACAGGTTGAAGATTACTGGAAAGTACTGATAAAAAAACATTGATTCAATGGATGTCTCATATTAGAGTCGTTCTCTCCCCTCGGATAGAACAGTTCTATCCGAGGGGAGAGAACAGTTCTAATGGCGGCGAGAGAAAATAGTTACTACTCAGCACCCTTCTATTTTACTAAATGGTTGTACAAGTGTTTGGAATATAATAGAATGGGCTCTTTGCCACGGAGTGACTAAATGTGAGTAACCCCCAGTAAGCGAAGCGCAACTGGGGGATAATGGGAACAGATAACCTGACATTTGATTTTCAATTCAATTAGTCGAATTGAAAATCAAATAATTACAAAAATTGAAGATGCTGAGTAGTAACTTAAAATGCTCAGAAAGGGAATCAGTAGAAATATCTTTCTATTAAATAATAAGGGTTTACATTATAATTAGTAAGCTCTTTTTCTTTCTCTGATTTGTATTTTTGGAATGATTCCAAAAGGAGAGTACAAACAATTAATTAGCTGTGTTGTTATCACCTAAATAGAATAAGATGCTAAGCTATATAAATCCTTTTATCAAACTCACGTAGACCTAATATAACAAGATAATAATAAACAATCAAAGAGATGAAAATAGAGATCTTTTTGAGAAACAATAAAAAATGAATACAACAATATCTCCTCTGACAATAGAACAACTAGAACAATTTACACAATTAACCGGCTCGTTCAGCAAAGAGCAATTGCTTTGGACTTCGGGTTATCTGGCCGGGTTATCCGCTCAGCATGCAACACCCGATACGAAACCGCAGCCGGTGGTAAAAGTCCCAATAACACAAAACTCATTAACCATCTTGTATGGTTCGCGTACGGGTAATGGGGAAGGACTCGCAAAAAAAGCAAAGAAGCTGGCCGAAGAGCTTCATATCTCTGCAACGCTGAAAAGTATGGCCGACTACAAAGTCCGCGATTTACAATCGGAGAAAAACTTACTGATCATTGTATCTACCCACGGCGAAGGTGTTCCTCCTTTTGCTGCACGCGAGCTGCATGAATTTATATATAGTAAACGGGCTCCTAAACTGGATGGTATCAACTATGCCGTACTTGCATTGGGCGACTCCAGCTATTTCCAGTTTTGCAAAACAGGTAAAGACTTTGATGAACAATTAGAAAAACTGGGTGCCAAACGTATCGTTCCGCGTATTGCCTGTGATGTTGATTTTGAAGCAGCGGCCAAAAAGTGGTTACAATCTACCATTCCTGCTTTTGCAACCGGCGAAGTTCCTGCTTCCGAAACATCTCAGCAGTTTCGTATGGTTCTTCCCAATCAACAAACTAAAGAGGAAAAAGAGGAGTTGAAGTATTCAAAGAAGAATCCATTTTCGGCTCCTGTTTTCGACAAAATTTTATTGCATGGCAAAGGTACGAAGAGACAAACATTGCATATAGAACTCAGCACCGAAGATGCTCCGGGACTTACTTATGAACCGGGTGATGCAGCCGGCGTTTTACCAGTTAACTCTGTTGATTTAATTAATGAAGTTCTGTCCGAAACAGGCCTGGATGCTGGCGAACAGGTATTGATTAATGGAAAACAAAAGAACCTGGAATCGGCACTTTACCGCGATGTGGAATTATCAAAAATTACAACCGATGTAGTCACACGCTTTCTTAGCTTTGCTCCCAACGAAAAACTGCAAAAGCTATCCGAAGACGCTGAAAAATTCAAAACTTATCTCGAAGGGCGTGATATTGTGGATTTATTGCAGGATTACCCTGCCACAATTGATGCCATAAATCTGATAAAGATTCTTCGTCCATTGCAACCGCGTTATTACTCTATTTCTTCAAGCCCCAAAGCATTTCCGGGAGAGTTGCATCTTACAGTAGGGGTGGTGAATTATGAAAATGCAGGGCGTGCCAAACGTGGAACCTGTTCTACTTTTTTATCGGAACTATCGGTAGAAGATGAAAAGGTACCTTTGTTTATAGAATCAAATCCTGCATTCAGGTTGCCGCAAGATGATGAAACACCCATTATCATGGTTGGTGCCGGAACAGGAATAGCTCCTTACCGTGCTTTTGTGCAACATCGGGAATTGGCCGATAAACGGGGGAAAAGCTGGTTGTTCTTTGGAAACAGAAATTTCGAAACTGAGTTTCTGTATCAGAGAGAGTGGCAGGATTTTCTGAAAACAGGAGTACTGACCAATATGGATGTTGCTTTCTCGCGCGACGGAGATAAGAAAGTTTATGTACAGGACCGCTTGCTGGAAAAAGGATCGGAAGTGTTTCAATGGCTCGAAGACGGTGCACACTTCTACATCTGTGGCGATATGAAAAATATGGCCCGTCACGTGCAGGATACCCTGGTAAAGATTGTAGAGAAAGAAGGTGTCATGAGTAAAGAACATGCACAGGAATACGTGGATAATTTAGAAAAAGATAAACGATTACAATTAGATGTATATTAATTCCTACAGGATGAAAGCAAGTAGGATTAGTAGAAAATTAACCACCAAGACACTAAGCACACTAAGAACCACTAAGAGTTTTATATAAATGGAGGACACAAAGATAAAAATATTTGTAGCTTTATCATTTTAAATCAACGCTTTTTAAAAATGGAGACAAACAGAACATGAATGTTTTATTCTTGGAATTCTTCCAATTTTTAGCAAGATGTAAGTAGTCGGAATTAAACAATGTCGCACCTACGGAGCTTATTGAATTCGAAACCATGTAATTCTACCATAATGTAGGTACTACGTACCTGTCTTAGCCACGTTGTGGCGATAGTATGGTAGATTCAATTGTTATTTATGGATAACAGAGCTCCGTAGGTGCGACATTATGGTGCAGTAAGAAATATGATATTATATTGTTTAACTTACTCAATATTATCAGTTTAAAACTTAGTGTAACTCCATGTTCTTAGTGTCTTAGTGTTAGTTCTCTTGTATAATAAGTTAATCTGAATAAAGTCTATTAAAATAAAAATAAACGCATGAATAAAGACATAAAAAACAACGATAGCAAGCTGAACTCTTCTCCGGAAGCCGAAGCCAATGCACCTTCTCCTTTTGAAATAATAAAAGAGAACAGCAATTATCTGCGCGGAACAATAACGGAGAGTCTAAATGATTCCTTAACCGGAGCATTAAAAGCCGACGATCAGGTGTTGATTAAATTTCACGGAACCTATCAACAACAAAACCGCGATATCGATGATGAACGAAAGCATCAGAAGCTCGAACCGCTTTACAGTTTTCTTATCCGCATCCGGGTGCCGGGCGGAGTTACCACGCCGCAGCAATGGTTGGATATGGACGAACTGTCCGACAGATATGCCGATAAAACAATAAAGCTCACCACCCGGCAGGCTTTTCAGTTTCACGGAGTGTTTAAACGAAATTTGAAGAAAACCATTCAGGAAATAAATAAGTCATTGCTCGATACCCTTGCAGCTTGCGGAGATGTAAATCGCAATGTAATGTGTTCGGCTAATCCTTTTGAGTCGCCGGTACATGCTGAGGTGGCTGAAGACGCGAAACGTATTTCGGCTCATCTGACTCCTCAGACTGCCGCTTACCATGAAATATGGCTGGACGGTGAGTTGTTAGCGGGAGGCGAAAAGGAAGAAGAACCGTTGTATGGAAAAACTTATCTGCCCCGGAAGTTTAAAGCGGCCATTGCCATTCCGCCGCGGAATGATACCGATGTTTTATCCAACGACTTGGGATTTATTGCCATTGTGGAAAACGGACAACTGACGGGTTATAATCTCACGGTAGGAGGGGGGATGGCCTATACCTTTGGCAATAATGCCACTTATCCGCGTGTGGCCGATGTGGTTGGTTATTTTCCCAAAGAACAGATCGTAGATGTGTCTGAGGCTGTGCTTATTTTTCAACGTGACCACGGCAATCGTTCCGAACGAAAGAATGCCCGCTTAAAATATACAATCGATCGCCTTGGACTGGATTTCTTTCGCTCTGAGTTGGAACGGATAAAAGGGCTAAAACTGGCACCGGCAAAAGCTTACACTTTCACTACGCTGGGCGATAAATACGGTTGGTCGCAGGGCGAAGACGGTTTCTGGCATTATGGAGTTTTTGTGGAAGGAGGAAAGCTGGTTGACAAAAACGGTTATTTAGCCAAAACAGCTATCCGGGAAATAGCCAAGATCCATCAGGGAACATTTATTCTGACCGGAAACCAGAATGTAATCATTGCACAGGTCTCGGAAGCACTGAAACCTCAGATTGAAGCCATTCTGAAGAAGTACAAGGTGATTGATGCCGATAAGCTTTCGGCACTCCGCCGGAACTCCATTGCGTGTGCTGCTTTGCCTCTGTGTGGATTGGCTTTTGCCGAAGCCGAGCGTTATTTACCCTCGCTGGTAGACAAGATCGACAAAGTTCTTGAAGCAAACGGTTTGCTGGAAACACCCATCACCATTCGTATGACAGGATGTGCCAACGGTTGCGGACGACCATTCCTGTCCGAAATAGGCCTGGTAGGTAAAGCCCCGGGGCGGTATAACCTATACCTGGGAGCCGGTTTTACGGGGCAACGACTGAATAAGTTGTATAAAGAAATGCTTTCGGAAGAACAAATTCTGGAAGTGCTCACACCCATTCTGGCCGATTATGCCAAAACAAAAAATGCAGAAGAGCATTTCGGAGACTTTGTTATCCGAAAACAATATATCAAAGCCACAACAGCCGGTTTGAACTTTCATGACTGAACATTCTATGAATAGAGAAGACTTACAATTTCTGCCTATTTCCATCAATGTAACCAATAAGAAAATACTGCTTATTGGTGGTGGAAAAGTGGCAACACACAAAGGGAGCATTATGGCTCGCTTTGTGAATCAGGTGACGGTAATTGCTCCCGAGCTTACCCCCGAGATTAAACAGTTGCCTTTCACCTTTATCCAAAAAGAGTATGAGAAAAGTGATTTGGACGGATTTTTTCTGGTGTATGTCTGCACCGGAGATCATGAGCTGAATGCCCGCATTAAAGCCGACTCCGAAGAACTGGGAATACTTACCAGCGTGTGCGATGCACCTTTGCTGTGCGACTTTGTTTCTCCGGCCATTCATCAGGAAGGACATATCACCATCTCGGTAGGATCGAATGCTCAAAATGTTTACCAGTCGGTAGCTGTTCGGAATCAAATTAAAGACTTAATCCAGAAAGGAATTATTGAGATTGGGTAGTAGCTTAATTAGAGTCTGTTGAAAAACTATTTATTGCCACGAAGTGGCTAAATGTGAATTTTCCCAGTGAAACTTGCGTAACTGGGGGATACGAATAACTCTACATACACAACCCCGAAGTGGGTTGAATATAAAGAAAGTATGTTGGTATTGAACCCTTTTCATGGTTCTTTTTTTTATCATCCTTATCCGCCGGTTTTACCGCCGGTTACTCACATTAAATCCCTTCGGGATTTTTTTGATTGGATAAAGATCTGCAGCTGTAGAGAAAAATAAGCATTTATATTCAATAAGTTTGCGCACAAATATCAAAATAAGACATTATTCCATTGGATATCAATTATACTATTATTTTTTAGTAGAACCTAATTAACGAGAGGTCTACATGAAGATTATATAACTAATTGTAATCTTCTCAGGGCTAAAATAAAGCTTCTGAATAAGGAATATAGTTCAGATAGTTATGATTTATTCGTTCTGTATTGCAATGAAATACAGAAAGTTGTCAGTATTATGACTTATTTCCTTGAGGGCCGTGGATTTTTTCTTTTCCGACAGCCTTTATTGGGCAGATTACGTGCGATTGTTGAGAAAAGCCGTGCGGCCGTCGACCTCAAAATATGGAGGCAGAGCGAGAATTAAATAATTTATTGATTGAAATATAAAAAATATACCCAAATATACCCAGAAGTGTCTACTTATTATACCTACTTCTAGGTATTGTATGGTTATTTTGTTAACTGTAATTTTGTAAAAGCAATTTTCTTTTGTAAATGAATAAACAGATACTTTATGAATAAAATTTTTACTCTATTATTTATTTCTTTTTCGGTATTGTTCTCTGTGCAGGCAAATAATGCTACTTTTAGTTGGTATTTGGGTGGTGGTGGCTCTACCAGTTCCGATTATGCGGTCGATGTAGCTACAGATGCTAGTGGAAACATTTTTACAGCAACTAATTTTCTGAATGCCGCTACTTTTAATGGAGTATCGGTAACCGGAGCTGCAAAAGGTAGTGGGACTGTTTATGATAAAAGCCTGTTTATTAGTAAAATTAGTCCGTCTAAGTCTACGCTTTGGTATCTTTATTCCAATGCTGGAGCAGTAACACCAGTGGCTTTGGCTACTACTACCGATGGTAGTTTAATTGTAACCGGAACAATGCGAGCTATAGTTGGTGCAGCAACATCAACTGCTAATATTATTGATGCTAATGGAAATACAATAACATTTACAGGTCTGTCAACTTCTATTGTCCAGACTTTTGTAGCAAAGTTTAATGCTAGTGGTGTTCTCCAATGGGCAAAAGAATTCGATTCCGGAACAGCCAAAGATAAAGCTGTTACAGCTACTGCGTTGACCGCTGATGGTAGCGGAAATGCATATTTAGCAGCTACTTATGCAACTTCAATTGTTTTGACGGGAGCTTCTTCCACAACGCTGACTTCTACCAATACTACTCAGGCAGCCTGCATTGCAAAGATGGATGCTACAACCGGTGATTTGGTATGGGTGAAAAATTCATCGGGAGGTATACTTACTGAAACAATTTCGGCTTTAACCATTGCTGATGATGGCTCTCTGTATGCTGCCGGAATTTTTCAGAATGTATCGACTCCCATTGATGTTACAATTGGTTCAACTACATTTAAGCCAAGTAGCGGCTACGATCTGACTCTGATAAAACTGAGTACGGATGGCGTGGTTAGTTATATTCAAAACCGATCGAATACACTTGATACCAGGGTAAAGGATTTGGTGGTAAAGAGTGGTAAGGCGTATGTAGCCGGTTCGTTTAAAAGTGGAGCAGGAGGAGTTGGTATCAAGCTAGCCAATGGTACTACCAATGTTTATTCTACAACAACAGCTTATCTGAATGGTTTTTTGCTTGCATTTAACTCAGAAACAGGAGCCGATCTATGGCAGAAAACCGTTATAGCCCCTGCTATAGCAGAAGTAGACGGGCTGGCTATCGGTTCTGATGATAATTTATATGCATTTGGATATCATTATAATGCTTTAGGAACTACGGTTGCGTCAGCAGCAGTTAATTTTGGTGATGGGATTACATTAGCTGATACTCCAATATCAAATAAGCTCGGCGATTTGTTCCTGTCATCGTATAATGCAACCAGCGGAACAACCAAAGAAGTGCATTTAGTGGCTTCGGGATCGGGTTCTGAAACAGCTAATAGCCTGACTGTTTATGGCAATAATTTGTATTTAATGGGAACATCCAATTCTGCACCTTTGACTTTTGAAAATGGAGGAACCTATACAACATCCGGGAGTTTTGATTTTGTGCTGAGTGCATATACACTGAATGCAGTGCCTCCCACAGTAACAATAAGTTCTGCAAGTTCTTCAGTGACCAACCTTAATCCTATCCCTGTTACCATTACCTTTAGCAAGGATGTTAGTGGTTTTACAGTTTCGGATTTAACTGTAAGTAATGGTAGTGCCGCCAATTTTGTAGCTGTAAATGCCAGTACTTATACTGCCGATATTATTCCTGCAGCTTCGGGACTTGTAACGGTGGATATTGCAGCCGGTGCTGCGACCGATGCTGCGACAAACGGCAATGTAGCTGCCACACAATTTACACGTACTTATCTTGTGTCTCCAACAGTAGCAATAAGTTCGGCAAGTTCTTCAGTCACTAGCCTTAATCCTATCCCTATTACCATTACCTTTAGCGAGGATGTCAG
>JAATGT010000164.1 GCA_015654525.1 Bacteroidales bacterium | reverse complement strand
GTAGCTATACTTCATTTTTGACGACTGTGTACTTATTCAGACTTTCAAAAAGATGAGTCAGCGTTTTAAATCCATAGGTACGGGAGTCGAAACTCGGGTCAATCTTCCTAAGCGAAGAACCCACTTTGGCGATATACGCTTCTTCTTCCTCATTCGTTGAAATATCAAAAGCCTTATCAAGAATGCCGATGTCAAGTTTTGGAAATCCTTTCTTTACTTCTATCTTTTCCACTACTTTTTCTATTTCCTTTTTGGTTCCCCGTTTCGGTTTAGAATCAGCCATTTCAAGTTTCTTTACTTCTACTTTCTCTACCTTCTTTTCCCGTGTCAGTTCTATCTCCGGTAATAAGTTTTCACTGAAAGTAAAAATCTCGCAGGAATTTACAAAGGCTATGGGGGTTGTCCGTCGTCCAATACCCATCACAAAAAGTCCTTCTTCCCTGATTCGCTTTGCCAATCCTGTATAATCACTATCGCTCGAAACGATGCAAAAACCATCCACTGTATGACCATGCAAAATATCCATAGCGTCGATAATCAGCGAACTGTCGGTTGAGTTTTTTCCCGTGGTGTACGAAAACTTCTGGATGGGATTAATCGAGTATTGATTAATTATTTCTTTCCAACTATTCATCTGAGGCATTGTCCAGTCGCCATAAATACGCCTGATAGTTGCCTTTCCATACTTGGAAACTTCTTCAATCAGCTCTTTGATTAGTTTTGCTTGTGCATTGTCGCCATCAATCAATACGGCTATATTAAATTTTGTGTCGTTCATAGGAATAGTTACGAGGTGATAGTTACAAGTAAACGAGTTGACTAGTAATGATCAGTAAACAGTTAGCAGACAAAGTGAAAATTGGACTCTACGAATCTATTTCATTTGTGTACCACAAAGTTCAATATTCTTGCGGTTGTTTGAGTTGCAAAATTTGGGGAAATAGTTGTATGATTCACACATTTCAGGTACGGCAGCATCCTATGCTGTTTCAAAAAAGAAAAGAAGTTTTAATCATAGACCCTTGAGGAATTCTAAGATCTTGCATTTAACCGATACAATTTCGGTTGGGTAAGGTAGAAATAATACTGTTTAGTAAAAAAAATGTCTATACTAGTGGCTAAAAAACGTATAGTACTAATAATAAATATCTTGAATTGTACTTAACACTTCTTCCTAGTACTTTTTTGAACTAAGATGGAATATCAATTAATTATCCTTTTTGACACAGTTTATTGAATAGACCCACTTTTTCATTTCTTCCAGCTACCTTGGCGTTTCTTCAAGGTACCTCCACGTTTCTTCGAGGTACCTTTTCATTTCTTCAAGGTACCTTTACGTTTCTTCAAGGTACCTTTACGTTTCTTCGAGGTACCTTTTCATTTCTTCAAGGTACCTTTACGTTTCTTCCAGCCACCTTTACGTTTCTTCAAGGTACCTTTTCATTTCGTCAAGCCACTATTTAGCTTTGAAAAAGTACAAAGACCACCTGAATTTACACTATAAAGCTCTAAAAATGCATAACCTTTGGTTATCCTTGGGACTGTACAATCCATCTTTGCATAATGTGGCAACATGTTTATACCTGCACGATGCAGCGATGCACTACGACAATACAAAAATACATACCGATAGCTTCTACAGGCACTAAAACCGGTAATGCATAAGCTTTTTTAATTCAAATCCAAAAATAAACATAAATCTTGTTGGCGGTGTTAATTAGCTTTTGTATTTTTGGGCTGTAAAAACTAAGAATTTGATATCAAGGGGGTAGAAAGAAGGAATAGGTGTAGCTTTATTATGCA
Source organism: Bacteroidales bacterium (assembly GCA_015654525.1). Classification (GTDB taxonomy): domain Bacteria; phylum Bacteroidota; class Bacteroidia; order Bacteroidales; family Paludibacteraceae; genus Paludibacter. The sequence goes on along the minus strand of JAATGT010000164.1, from coordinate 9,626 downwards.
TATCCTGCTGAATTCGGTGAATATGTGTAACTTTATTGCATATATCCTACTAGATTGGGAGAGTATGTGTAACTCTATTGCGCATATATACGTGTTATGGGGCATTTAAAAAAAACAAAAAAGAGATGACGAATAGACCATATTATAGCAGCATTGAGAAAATAAGCAATCATGGTTTAGAACAAGGTATTGTTCCTCGTTTTATTTTTCAATTACAAAAAAATTATAATTTTGCTTTTTTGAATGATAATGACCGAGATTTTAAGTTTGGAACATATATAAATGTTGTTATTAAAGATTTAATACCGCTTTATGATTTATTACAGGAAATAAAAAGGACTCACTTAGAATATAAGACAACACAATTAGATGGAAAACACATTTCTATCAATGGAAATGGAGTATTAAACACAGATCGAACATTAGAAAGAGAAATAAAAGAAAAGGTAAAGACATTTTTTATCAACGGGAAAATCCTAATTAACGACTGGAGTAAATGTGCAATTTTTGATAATGATTTGTTTTGTCTCAAAAAATTATTGTTTGTCCCAGACAATATTTTTAACAAGAATAAATTAATGCTGTTAGAAAAAGATAGCGACAGAAACTATGAGTTTCTCTTCGATATTATAGAAAATGCAAGAACTATCTTTTTAGGTGAGTTTATTAAGATTAGAAACGATATTGAACATAACGACTTTATACTTCCGAATTATTATTTGAATATAATCGATGGTAAAATTCTATTTGAAGAACCAGTTTTGAAAGGTAGAAATCTAATTGATGCTTTATCGTTTTATTTTGCATATATATGTGAATTGATAGAAGTAATTATGGTTTACTACATGGGAATAAACTCTTACATAAATTCACATGGGATGATCAACACTTATGAGAGAAAGCAGTTTGATTATAAAAATGAGAAATACAAATTTGTTGTTTCACCTCGAAAAATGGACGAAAAAGAATATACTTTGTTGATAGGAGAATAAACGACCCGCTAACACACACTTTGCTCATTGGCTGGCTGACGTGCATTTCGGCAGTTTTGGCTCCTGCATTCACTTTGTAGGGCGACAGTGAATGCCCATAGTCTCAGTCATTAGGCATAACATAAAAAGGATACATGAGAATAATAAGATTTAAAACTCCTCAAGCGACTTCAGAAATTATCGATGGATTTACAATAGACTTTAGTTTAAGTTATATTGAAAATAGGTCTGGATTTTTAAAGGACATTATAACACATCATGTGTTTAGAATACATATTTCTCGGATCGCTTTAATTAATTGGGGTTTTAGGGATATCGCGTTTAATAGAGATATCATTAGAATAGCATTTCCTTTTGCGGTTGAATTTGCTTATGAGAAAGTCAATGATGGAACACTAAAAGATTATGAGGAGTTTATGGTTGCTGTGTCAGAAGGGTATGACACATATTCATATGATTTAGACAAAATAGTAAAGCCCGAAGAAATTGATGGTTACGAAATTAAGTTTGAGAGTCAAGTAACTACTATTGATCAGAAAATAGAAACAAATAAAGTAGCAGATAGCATTATTACAAGTCGAGACAGCATTAACGCCTTAATACATGAAAAACATAAAAACATTCTTCTGAAATTAACACAAGAAAGAAGCATACTTCATTTATTTAGAAGCGTCAATAATGAAGAAGAATTTAAATATGCTATTTCAACTCTGGCGAACTTAACAACTGACATGAATGTTGACTTACTGAGAGAAATAACAGGAGAAAATAAGAAATGTGAATTGAAATCAATTGGTCTTTTAGAAAAATTATTAGAGAGTATTGATGACGAAAGCAATATTATTATAGAACCATTGAAAAATATAAATAGAATAAGACAAGGTTTTCCAACTCACACAGATCTAGCAGGTGTTATAAAAAGCCTAAAGTATTTCAATATAAATTATCCAGTTGAAAATTACAACGAAGCATGGAATATCTTAATTGAAAATTACAAGAAACTATTGACTAAATTATTGGAAAAGACAATAAAATACTGTGCCTAATACACGCTTTATTCATTGGCTGGCTGATGTGCATTCCGGTAGGTTTTGCTCCCGCATTCACTTATAGTAGAGCGACAGTGAATTGAAAATCTGCGAAGCTAATGCTCTCGAAAATGGAACATTCCGTGCAACAGATACCGCCAAATACGCATAAACTAGGTCGTTATGAGTAAGTGTAAAAAAAAGCTGAATATAAATTCGAAACGAGAGAATTAAATGAAATCAAGTCTGCTTAAATCAAGTTTGTTTCTATTGCTAATCATGACAACTTTATATAGCTGTCACACTAAATCAATGGAACCGAATATCGAGAAAGCAATATCTGATTTGACGGATAAATATCCTCAATTGCCAAAAGGAAAAACGAATCAAACAGACTATTATAAACTTATTCGTTCAGTGACAAATGGAGAATGTAATTTTCAACTACAGTTGCGTTCAACTCCTGACAGCATTAAGGATAAACAACAAATTATCATCCTAATAAACCAGAAAAACGAGTGTTATGCAATTCCGTTTTTTTCAAACAAGTATCGTGATTATTGGAACTTTGAATTAGAAAAACCTATTGACGGAGTAAAGAAAACGAATACTACTTTTGAACTAGAAATTACCAAAGCAATTAACGCTTTAAATCTTAACGACACAATAGGTACTGGTGCAAAAGTTTTAGATGAAATGCTAATATCATTGCTTAATTGCCAAAGTATAAGAGAAACAGACAGTAAAATATTTGAAGCCATTTGGCCGACATGGTATAGAGAACAACCAACAGACAATTGGGATAGTTGTATCACAAGACAGCGAAAGAATTTTAAGTCTATTGTACAAAGAATTCATCCAACTGAAAGTTATTACAATTATAATGCTTATTTAGATTTACGGAATGATCGAATTTATCAAATAGTTAATCAAGGAAAAAATCGTGGACGAAAATTAAAGCCTGAAATTAAAACGTATAGACAAAATTGCAACGAGACATTTCATTATGAATGACTAATATTTAGTGGTTATACACAAAGACAAGTAAAAAAACACATAACACATAATACTTAGGCTTCTTGCGGTCTGGAAGACCCAGCCCCGATATATCGGGATAAACGCCCAAGTGTTGGTTGAACCGTATTCCTTTTGGTAGTTTGTCTGAATTAGAATTTACAGAATTATTGAATTTACAGAATACCTGTTGGTACAAAGAGAAAAGAATGAGATATGAACGGAGATTTATCTTTATTCTGAGAATTATAGAATTCTGGAAATTCTGATTCTGATAGGTTGGTAGGTTTTGCTCCCGCATTAGCTTCGCTGATTTTCAATTCACTTTGTAACAGAACGACAGTGAATGCTCCAGTAAAGAGACAAATATAATAAGCTAGTGTGTGTTAGTTAGTAAGAGTAAACAATAAAAATGGAGCAAATACGGGTTATAAATCAATTGATTTTTGTTTTCCTATTATTAGTAATGGGTACGACTCTGTATGGACAAAATGGAGTAACTTTTTCGTACAAATGTGAAAACTAAATCAAACGACCTTTCAAGTCGAGAATTTTGTTGAAGTATCCAGAGAATAAAACTTCTAAGCTATTTTCAGACACAATTAGTGAATATAACTTCTCTGTCAAAAGCTTTTTCAAGACCAAAGGAAAATACACAATTTCAATTTTCTTTGAAGCAGAAAAATATGGAAAAGACTCGATTGACTATAACTTTGAATTAAATGGTCACGAGATAAATACTATGATTTCTGTGTCATTTGATTATGGAGAAAAATATATTAAGAAAGGAGACATTTACGAGAAAGGAGAGAAGGTACTAAATGGTTATATTCAACTAAATAAATATTATAAAGCTCCAAAATCAATTGAAATCAAACTTGACAAAGAACAGGAAGGAAGTGAAGACTATAAAGGACCGTTCTTTAAAATTAAAAACAACTCGAACGACACAATCTATGGAGCGCATTTACCTGACTATTTTTGGGGAACTTTATCATATTTAAAAAATGATTCTATAATTGCAACGCGAATAGGTTCTATTTGCTATGAGTTTGTCGGTTCACCACCATTATATCCAGATTCAACAAAAACGGCGACAGTAGGTTCATTTGGTCTGACAAAAAAACTTGCACCGTTTAATTACAGATTTGAAGTAATATTTGCTAAGAAAAGGCAATCGCAAGGAATAGGAATATTTGAGGAGCGAAAAAGCTTTATTTGGTGGGGAGGAACTAAAGAATATTATAAATTGGAATACGACTTTAAAATAGACGAAACACCGAATCGCTAATAATTAGGCTTCTTGTGGTCAGAACGACCAGCCCCGATATATCGGGGTAAACGCCCAAGCGTTGGTTGAACCGTATTTTCTTTTGCTAGTCTGTCTGAATCAGAATTTACAGAATTATTGAATTTACAGAATAGCTGTTGGCACAAAGAGAAAAGAATGAAAAATGAACGAAGATGGATCTTTATTCTGAGAATTCTAAAATTCTGGAAATTCTGATTCTGATAAGTTAGTAGGTTTTGCTCCCGCATTAGCTTCGCTGATTTTCAATTCACTTTGTAGCTGAGCGACAGCGAATGCTCCAGCAAGCAGATACAAGAAACGGTTGGCTTTTTAACCGAAAATACGAGTTTAAAGAAACGGTCGGGGGTATTTACAAACGTATATCTGTAAATACCCCCGACAATTATTCTAATTAAATGCTTCGAGCTACTAGAAACGCATAAAGAAATCCCATGTTTCTTTTGCTATCCAGTTGACATCAGATCCGGGATCTTTAACGTTGTCGGTATGACCACCCACGAATGAACCAAACATTACCGGATATTCCGCAGGAAGTCCTTTAATTTCAGTGGTGATATGAGTAGCTGTTGTAGCTAATGGTAATTCCGGCAATTGTTTCAGTCCGTTATCTTCGATATGAGTCAATACACAATATTTACCACCTTGCTTTTTTTCATCAGAGTTGACATACTTACAAAGACCGTCCTGAGTACCTGTTGTGCTAAAGTAAGCTAAAGGTTTGTGTTTGTTTTCAGGAAGATAAATGTTCCAGTTGGCCGGAGCATAACAAGCCACAGCACGAAGATCACTCTGAAATTCTAATGATAAGGAGTAGGTGAACATAGCGCCAAAGCTAAAGCCGCAACAAAATATGCGAGAGGTGTCAATGCTCAGTTTACCTTTAAACAATTTAAGCATATCGGCAAAGAAGATATGATCTTTGTCATCACGTCCACGCCAGGGAGTTTGGTCGGTATATCCCTGAGGTGCAACGAAAATAGCAGGAACATTATCTCTTTCGGCATAGGTTTTAAGACCATAATAATTATTATCAACCATGGTTTTCATACTTCCCCCCATCATGTGCATGGTAAAAATCAAACGGTAAGCAATTTTTTTGTTGTAGTTTTTGGGGATATCAATGGTATATTGGCGGGTAAGTCCGGCACTTGTGATGCTGTAAATTCCACTCTTAAAATCTCCAAGTTCTTTACCGTAACCGGCACTGGAGATTGGGGCGTTTCTCAACTTGTGGGCAACTTCGACTGATTTACCTGATTGTGCGTTGAGTGCAAAAAAGGAAGCTAAAAGGAAAAAGATGGCAACTGTTTTTTTCATTGTTCAATATTTTAAATGATTTCTGGTTATGTATTGTTACTTTCTATGCGTTAGACAACTGATGTTCGTTTTTAAGTTTAGTCTGCTACCTTTGTTTGGAATGGATAAGCTGCATATTCATACCGTGCAACGGTTATTTTCTATACAAATTTTGATGTATTCGGCGGTTTTAATAACAGTATATGAATTTATGCAAGCCTTTGCGGCATCTTTCTATTTTCACAAGGCAAAGATACAACTATTTCTGCTTGAGCGTATACCAAAACCATTTCAAACTTCACTTGAATAATCAATTGGAGAATTAGCACTTTTGTTTTTTCTGATTGTACTGAAATCGGTGGAGATTGCACTTTTGTTCTTTCTGATCGTACTGAAATCGGTTCAGATTACACTTTTGTTCCTTCAGATCGTACTGAAATCGGTTCAGATTACACTTTTGTTTTTTCAGATCGTACTGAAGTCGGTGGAGATTGCACTTTTGTTCTTTCATATCGTACTGAAGTCGGTGGAGATTGCACTTTTGTTCTTTCAGATCACTCTAAAGTCGGTTTAGATTGAAAATTTCCTGGGATTGATACAGAAGATTTGGGTTGAAAACACTTCTGCCCCTCGTTTGCAACGAGGAGTTTATGGTTTGTTGTTTCTAACAAAAAAATAGGAATACAATTTTATTTCTCTGTTTAAAAACGTAGGACCAATTACCCCTCGTTTACAAACGAGGAGGAGGTGGGATCTTATAGCTTAGCAAGATGTATCAAAAAAGACTGTCAGGTAGTTTTTTTTAAAAGATTTCGGCATATACAGGATTTCTACCTGTTCATGCAAAAAATTTGGAGGAAAACTACTTCATCGAAAGCAACATGAGCTAAAATCCTAAATAGAACTTACTTTGAGCATATTTGTGCTACCGTGTTCGCATAAAGGGGTGCTGCCCATGTGAATCACGCAATCTCCCTTTTCCAACAGATTTTCCTGTGTCAGCACTTCTATTGATTGAGAAATGGCTGTATCTAACGAACTGGATGTACTCAGATAAAAAGGTCTGATACCCCAAACTAATGATAGCATTTTTAATAACTTCTTATTATTGGTAAAAGCATAGATATTGGTTTGTGGTCGATAACTGGACATTTTGATGGCAGTATATCCGGAGTGAGTAAACAGAATAATAGCTTTTGCCTCAATTTTTGTTGCTAGTCTGGAGGCATTATAGCAAATAGAATCGGCCAGAAAGGTTGCGAAATCATCAACCAAAATCTGTAGTCTTTTCACTGTGTTTTTCCTACTGGTGCCTTTTTCCGAAAATTCAATAATTCGCTGCATACACGTAATTGTTTCAACGGGATAGTTCCCGATGGCTGTCTCTCCGCTAAGCATCAGTGCATCGGCTCCGTCGAATACAGCATTGGCCACATCATTGACTTCGGCGCGGGTAGGCCTAAAGTTTGTAATCATGCTTTCCATCATCTGTGTAGCTATAATCACCGGTTTAGAATGCATAATACATTTTGCAACAATTGATTTTTGAATCAACGGCACTTCGTCAAAAGGAACCTCTACGCCTAAATCGCCCCGCGCCACCATAATGCCATCGGCTAAGCCGATAATAGCATCTATTTCGAGCAGTGCTTCCGGTTTTTCTATTTTGGCTATGATCCGGGCATTCCCATTTTCGCGTTTAATAAGATTTTTCAGATCCTGAATATCGGAAGCTTTTCTAACAAAGGATAATCCAATCCAGTCAACATCCTGCTTTAAGGCAAAAACAGCATTGGAAATATCTGTTTCCGAAAGGCCCGGTAGCGAGACTTTGGTATCGGGCAGGTTTACGCCTTTGTTTGACGACAGCTGTCCGCCATAAATTACCCGGGCTTTAACGCGGTTTTCATTATTGGTTTCGGTTACTTCCAACTTAATTTTTCCATCGTCAATAAGAATTGCCTCGCCAACATTTACATCTTGTGGAAACTTCTGATAACTCATATAAATATGATCTTTGTTACCGATACATTCGGTAGTGGTAAAAGTCACTATATCACCTTCTGCCAGATCCATACGGTTGTTTTCTATTTCGCCTACCCGCAGTTTTGGTCCCTGCAAATCGGCCAGAACAGAAACATGGGTTCCGAGTTCCTGATTCAATGTATGAATGATAGTTACTAATCGGAGGTATTCGTTCTGACTGGAATGCGAGAAATTCAAGCGGAAAACATCAACACCTTCAAGGATCATTTTCTGAATAATCTCTTTGGTGGATGAGGCAGGCCCCAGCGTGGCAATTATTTTTGTGTGTGAATTGGCGTGTTGCATAGTGGTTGTTTTGTGTTCTAAAAAAACTTTTGATACAGACACAATAATCTGTCATTCTGAATGAAGTGAAGAATCTACTGTTCTTTACCGAACAACAATGATTCTTTGCTCTTTGCTACTTCTGCCCTTCGTTTGCAACGAAGGGTTTCTGGTTTGTTGTTTCTAGCAAAAAAAAAATAGAATTTTATTTCTCCGTTTAAAAACGCAAGACCAATTACCCCTCGTTTGCAAACAAGGGGCAGGTGGTTTGTTGTTTCTAACAATAAAAAAATAGAAATACAATTTTATTTCTCCGTTTTAAAACGTAGGACCAATTACCCCTCGTTGCAAACGAAAGGAAGGCGGAATCTTTTATCTTTCCTCTTTGTTCTTTTGTCTTTGCTCTTTTGTCTTTGCTCTTTTGTCTTTGCTCTTTATTCTTTATTCTTTATTCTTTGCTCTTTATTCTTTATTCTTTGCTCCAATATTCTATCACTCTAATTCAATCTCTTTTATAAAATTCTTCAAGGTATCTGCCGAATGGATAAACAGTTCCAGCTCCTCAGCGGACAAGTCGAGTCTGATATACTGCTCCAACCCATTTATATTTATAATGGAGGGAATACTGATACAGACATCGCTGACGCCGTAATAATTATTGATCAGAGTTGAGACCGGCAAAATAGAATTCTCGTCGCGAATAATAGCGCGGGTAATTTTCACCAGCGATAAAGCTATTGAATAGTTGGTAGCACCTTTCAACTTAATAATCTTATAGGCCGAATCCTTTACATCCTGAAATATCTCTTTCAAATCATTTTTGGCATTGCCCAGTTTGGCATATTCCGAGCAATAGGTTTCAATATCCATGCCACCAATGGTGGCATTACTCCACAACGGAAGTTCGGTGTCGCCATGTTCGCCAATAATATAAGCATGTATATTGTTGGGATCTACTTTAGCATAATCGCTAATCATGTATTTTAGTCGGGCTGTATCCAACACCGTTCCCGATCCGATAACTCTGTTTGACGGGAAACCGGATAATTTCAGGGTTACATAAGTCAGAATATCTACCGGATTAGTAACTACCAATAAAATGGCATCTTTTGTGAATTTAGTAATGGCAGGGACTATGTCTTTAAATATAGCCACATTTTTATTTATCAGATCTGTTCTGGTTTCATCCGGCTTTTGATTGGCACCGGCCGTGATGACCACAATATCGGCATTTTCGCAACCTTCATATCCTGCTGCATAAATCTTGGTGGAGTGGGCAAAGCTCAGTCCGTGATTTAAATCCATACATTCGCCAATAGCCAGCGATTCATTTTTATCAATCAATACTATTTCGCGGGCTAAGCCACTAATCATAAGTGAAAATGCAAAGGTACTGCCTACATTACCGGCACCTATTATTGCAATTTTTGGTTTTAATGAGTCCATCATTTTTTGTTTTTATCGTGAGTTTGTTGTAATTAAGAATCAAAGAAATAAAGTAACCACTAAGACGCTAAGTACACAAAGAATCACTAAGAATTTTAAATAAATACAGGACACTAAGGAGCTGTATCAAAAGTATTTTTAGAACGCAAACAACACAAAATGCGCAAACTAACGCAATCTTATTAAATTGGAATTCAGCAAATAATATTCTACTTTACAAATCTTATT
>JAATGT010000251.1 GCA_015654525.1 Bacteroidales bacterium | reverse complement strand
TTTTTTTCCAACAGCTATCCCGGACACACATCCGCCAGCTATTAAGTCCCAGCCTAAACCAACCCAGGTAGCTTCTTGCGCAACCTTTATACCGGATGCATGATAACTTAAATTAATTGGAACTTCAATGTTTCCTTCTTTTATAGTATATAAAGGAATGGATATGGAGGGCGTGCCTGTGTATTCTCCAATGGGAATATCCCCATATTTACCAAGGCTTGCCGCTTCGGGTGACAAGGGGATGATATCCGGCATTTTGAATATTTGTTTTGTTGCATCATCTGCCCAGATATTACCATTTATACAAAGTAGCATTAGAATTAATGCAGCAAATTTTGATTTTATTTTCATATATTATTATGTATTTCTTCTTTCTGTTTCATTTTAAACAATATTTATTTAGCTAGAATTTACAATATAGGTTTGTCATTGTTTAAATTGCAGGAAAGTCTTTTATTTTTCTATAAACTTGTGGATTTTTCTAATCTTATTATTCTGCTTCCTATTTCTTTATCACACTTTCTCTCATCACCATATCATCCACATGTACATACAGTGAGTATACACCCGGTACCAAACCGCTCATACGTACGGTAGTGTCATGATTGCCTTCACCCAGATTCTGAGCTGAGGTTTGACAGAGGGCTATGCCGATATTGTTATGTACGGTAAACCAGACTTTGGCTGCACGGGTAAGTTTAAAGGTGATATACAGATTATCCTCCACCGGGTTGGGCATCAGTTGCGCTTCGGTAAATACAGCGGCAGCGCCAACGGCTGCTTCGGGTTGGTCTTCGGCTATGGCGTCGGTTTGCACCTGTGAGGTTTGGAGTTCGGGTGGATAATAAAACGAGGTGCTGAATACCGTGGTATCATCAGCTGCACCCCCTGTCCCCTCTCCTTGAGCAGAGGCAGTTTTTCTACTCAGTATAGTCTTGATGCTTTCAAACACGGGGTAACGGATGCCGGCAGCATACCAGGAATAGGTATCGAGGGTCATTTCCACGCTGTCCTTGCCGGTTTCGGTATAGTGGCGCAGAGTATGCACGCGCAGGGCCTTTTTCACGGTAGTAAACTGAGGAAGTTTCAGCTCTCCTTCAGCATCCGCCATAATGCGGGTATATCCCTTCACTGCCAGGGGCATGCGGTGGCAATATTCTCCTTTACCCGTAAAGTAGCTAAACAGGGTATCGCCATAGGCAAAGGGGAAATGCATGCGTACTTCGGGCTGCGTATACTCCATATAGGTGGTGGAGTTTTCGTAGCCCACAGCTTGCAGACTGTCCCGCTGCTGACGGTAGTAGTAGCGGGTATTGTGCTCTACTCCGGATACGGTGCTGGTATCAGCCGCATTGCGCAGCGAATAGTTTAGACTGTAGGATTCGTTCAGCGGTTGCAGAGTGCTGAAATCCCAATGCAGGTTTCGTCCCGAGCTACCGGGATCTTTAAATTCTACTTGTTGCTTTACCAGTGCATCGGTGGCGCGGTAGGCATTGCGACAGGTGGTAAGGCTGTGGGAGTTCTGAGCTTGCACACCCACTGTTACCAAGAATGTAATAAAGGAAAGAGTAATTTTTCTCATAAGCCATTTTTTACTTCGTGTTATTAACTACGTGATAGTTGCCTTCGGCGTTATTTACTGCGTGTTATTAGCTTCGTGATATTTATTTCATGATATTATGCCTTCGGCGATATTTACTTCGTGTTATTAGCTTCGCGATATTAGCCTGTGGCGTTATTTATGGTTATTAAGTTATTCCGTTTGTGGCGTTAATCACTGATCATTAATCACTGCTAACTTCTGCGAACATTAAATTATGTCTCTTTTTTCAGAACTAAATTAGTGGAAACTAAAATAAACTCCAAATTATGTTACAAAATAATTTAAGACAAGCAATTTTGTAACTTGTTGTTTATGTGATAAATAAAAGTGGACATCAAATTATTTTTAGGACAAGCTATTTTTATTTTCAAAATAATAGTCGAAAATGAGTTTTTTTGAGCAGAGGAGAATGAAAAATAAGAATTGAATAGGATAATTAAAGCCAAAAGATACTTTATGGAACATCACATTCTGTTTGGCTCTCCTTTAACCCAATGTAATCCCAATTAAAACCCGCAGCTGTATCAAAAGCGCGCAAATAACACAAACAACACAAATTTTCGCAAATAAGATTTGTAAAGTTGAATGCTATTTGTTGAATTCCAATTTGATAAGATTGTTATTTGCGTTCTAAAAAACTTTTGTGACAGCCTCAAAAAGCTGCAGCAGCCACCTCTCCCAATCCCGAACAACACTGGTTTGGGACTGTGAGGAAATCGTAGTATTATTCCAGTCAAGCTAAACGAAGGGTATGAAACTACTAATCCAAAACAGCTGCATGATCTGTTTGTGCAGGTGCATAGACTTTCTGTGCATCTGCATTCTATTATGATGCACCTGTATAAAATCTGGTTGCACCTGCATACAATTTATGTGTACGTGCATAGTAATCATGTGCATGTGCACACTGTTTTTGTGCATCTGCATATAAAATAGATGCATCTTCATTCTATTTCTGTTTATGAAAAAATGCAATCAGTATTGGGCTAATCATGTTATTTATCAATGCTTTTAGGAGAATTAATCACCCATTTATTCTCTTAATCTTCTTTCTGAATACAAATAAGTTGGTAAAGAATTATAATTCATTACCAATTTGCAGCAAAAGAAGCAGAATATTTGAAATCAATATTTTATTTTTGCAGTATCTCTAACACGAAAAAAGAATACAATATGAAAGAATCATCAGCTGTTTTACATTTGAGAACTAAGAATCCTGCTAAAGTTTCGTTACTGGCAGATAAGGTGCATGCTGGTATAAGTGCTAATCCGGAGACGTTTGTGCATCCCGATCCGGGCATGGATGAATTCAAAACAGAGCTGAAGAAACTGGATGGCTTTATTGTTGCCAAGGACGGGAGTAAACTGATAAATCAGGCAATAATCGATCAGACGGATGTTGTTTACGGATTATTGAAGGGTCTTTGTTTTTATGTAAATAAATTGGCTAAAGGTGACAAAGCAATTATATTGCTTTCGGGGTTCGACTGTAATGATCAACCAGCAGAGCGCCCTATTCCCGGGAAAGTAGTGATCAGGCGGGTTGTAGATGGAAAAGTGCCTTGCAGTGTAAAAATATATATCGAGAGATTAGCTAATGCCGATCGGTATAAAGTGGAGATTAGCACTGACCGAAACAATCCTGCGCTTTGGAGAACGGTTTGTGATTATGGAAGCCTGAATAATCTGGAGGCACGAGACCTTCTCCGACTACAGGAAATTTACATTCGTATAACAGGTGGAAATATCCACGGATGGGGAATGCCCAGTGAACCTATAGCGTTTATTCCACGTTAGAGTAGGTGAATTGAATGAACAGAAATGCTAATTTATCGGGCTGCAAGTACCTTATAAATGTTAGTCCGTTAGGACTTTAATATCAATAGAAATATAGTTTAGAGTGGATTCATTCCCCGTCAGGGGATTTCGCTATTTATCCCCTAACGGGGAATCCGATGCCAAAAACCAACATCTTCTATGGATATACATTCCCTCCGGGAATATTAGTAAATGAATTTCAGTGAGTTTATGAGCTCTTGTCCCGAACTCATATTATTTCGTTTTATGCATATATGGCTCGACCGGAAACCCCTCTCACCCTGGTTAATCCGAAACAAAATTGTGAAAGCTGTAAGATAAACCATAACATTTATATAACTTTGCAGCCTAAAAAATTTCCAAAAATGAAGAGTAAAAGTTTTCCATTTGTTGTAGTCTTATTTCTGATTGTCGGGGTTTTGCAGGCTCAACAAAGTCAGGAACCTAAAAGTAACAATATCTTTGAAGCCCTTTCGACCGGCGATTCTACTTCGCATGTTGCCGTAAAGGTTCATCAGGATAAACGAATAGAACAATTATTAGCCAACCGGAAGCATAGCAGTTCACAGGAATTATCGCTGGTAAGCGGTTATCGGGTGCAGGTTTTTTCCAGCAATGTACAACGTACTGCCAAGGCTGATGCTTTTCGCATAGAGAAACAAATAAAAGATGAACTTCCGGATGAAGCGATTTATGTGAATTACCAATCGCCTTTCTGGAAAGTGCGGGTAGGCGATTTCAGAACACAAGCTGAAGCCCTGAAAGTAAAAAACCAACTAAAAGAAGCTTTTCCCAACTTGAGAAGCGAAATTTACATCGTTCGGGAACAGGTACAGCTTTCCGGCTCAAAATAAGTATATGATGGATTTTAATCTGAACCAGGCGGTTCCTTTTGATGAAGAAAAAACCGCTCAGATAGCGGAACACTATAAACAAATTATTCAGCTTTTGGGCGAAGATGTAGATCGTGAGGGTTTACTAAAAACCCCCGAACGTGTATCCAAAGCTATGCAGTTTTTGATGCAGGGTTACGAACAAAATCCCGAAGAAATACTTCGTTCGGCCATGTTTACCGAAGATTACCGCCAAATGGTGATCGTGAAAGACATTGATTTTTATTCGATGTGCGAACATCACATGCTTCCGTTTTTTGGCAAAGCGCATGTGGCTTATATTCCCAACAAAAAAATTACAGGTCTGAGTAAGTTGGCCCGTATTGTAGAGGTCTATGCTCGCAGGATGCAGGTGCAGGAACGCATGACTACGCAAATAAAAGATTGTATTCAAAACACGTTAAACCCCATGGGAGTGATGGTTATTATTGAAGCGCAACATTTGTGTATGCAGATGCGTGGCGTGCAAAAACAACACTCTATCACTACTACTTCGGATTTTACCGGCGTTTTTCAACAGGCTAAAACGCGCGAAGAATTTATGAATCTGATCAACAGGAAGTAGTTGGTAGTATTTAGTCGGTAGTCGATGATACCACAAAAGGCACAAAAGTCACACAAAAGTTTTTATGAAATAAAAACTTAGCTTTTGTTCCCTTGAAAATGCAGGCGATATATAGCTCTTTCATTTTCTTCTTTTGTGTATCTTTTGTGGCTTTTGTGGTGAATTGTTTTTGAAGTCCACAAAAGGAGGCTGTCTCAAAAGTCTTTTTAGCACGAAAATAACGCAAAACGCGCAAAATGTGCAAATTAACGCAATCTTATTAAATCGGAATTCAACAAATAACATTCTACTTTACAAATCTTATTTGCGAAAATTTGTGTTGTTTGCGTCATTTGCGTGCTTTTGATACAGCCATTTCGGGTAACGATATTCATATTAGTTTATATATTGCACTTTTTTTCTACCAATTCATCGGCTATACGCACACAATTAAGGCAGGGAAACCCGCCTTGTTTTATTTTCAGGCAGCAGGTATGACCGGCAATAAGCCGGAATTCTTTTTCTACACTCTGTTTTCCTGCCTGACGGAGCAATCGGTCGGCAGCAAACAATGCACCGCAGGTTCCGCCTTCAACGCGACCACCTCCCCATGCGCGGTATTCTTCTATTTCACGGTCGGAAATCTCAAATTCTTTTTGAAATCCTTTCAGCACTGCCTGAGCACAATTCAGTTTTTCGGGAAGAACATGAAAATATTCTTCGGATCTTTTACGGGTCATAATGAGTAAATGATAATTGTTATTATTGATATGTTTCACCACATAGTTCACAATAGTTTTGAATAAGAGATATAAGACTCAGAACACATAGCATTATCCCGAATGCCGGGATAATTTCAGACATAGTAAAAATTATCGTCAGATACTTTTACTATGTAAACTAAGTCTTTTTCTCTCATTATTTCGCCCTGTAATCGGGATGTTTTCTGTGTGTCCTACTGTGAAACACTGCTTAAGTTTAGTTTGTATAATTCAGATTTTTATAAATAGTGATCAACACAAATCCTTTTTCGAAGGATCGGATGGGAATCCAGTGAGTTTTGTCGTGAAATTCATCAATCCAGTCGTCCGGCACATTCGATACGTTGGAATATACAAAGTATTTTCGGTTTTTGTCTCTGCCTATGGTTTTGTCGATGTTCCCCAACTCTACAAATCGCCGGTTGTCATATAAGCAAAAGCCGGCTGAAATATCCCGGTAGTCATAGTTGTTGCGGTCGATATAATCAAAGCAGTCTTTTCTCAGCCCGTAAAATGGGAGATGAGCCAACGTACTATCCCAAATGGTAGTTACTTTCTCGGGATAGATCCATAAATGACCCGTTAGTTCAAAACACAGAATGAACACTAAAATATAGTTTGTTTTTTTCTCCGAAATAAATTCTGTTAGTTTGCTGATAGCTAAAATTGTCAATAAGAAAATATGCGGAATGAAATAGCGGGTTAGAAAAGGCATTTTTGTCAGAAACACAAAAGACAGATAAAGCCCGGTAAGGAGCAGGAAAAAGACCAGCAGAAAGTATAAATCCGGCGATAAGTGTTTCTTTGCTTTGTATGTTTTCCATCCGGCAAAAAATGCAATCAGCCAAATGGCAATTTGTCCGTTCTCAATGAATCGCATTCCGAAATCACATAGATGTTTGACGACAAAAGACAAACTTTCAGGGCTGTTTTGCGCCTCCGAAAAATTGGAATTGTCAAAGAACCACCCCTGCATTACTATATAATAAACAATATATGCTATCATCAGCATCCACGCCGGAACATAGGGTAAGAATGTTTTTATAAATGATCGGTTAGCAAATTCTGATTTTCGGATAAAGTAAAAAATCAGATGTACAAAAAGCAATATAGCTCCGGTAAAAAATCCCCGGGTACTTATGTTTAATAAAAACAAAATCCCAAAGGCTAATAGAAAGCTCTTTTTCTCGAATATAGCCCGCAGGCAGATAACTAATGATGTAAACAGAATGAAATCGGGCGATGCAATGGCATACTGAGTCAGCAGAGCTGCTTCGCTCAGTACAATAAGCAAAACCCAACCGGCGTATTGATTGGAAAAGAAATGTTTCAGAAAGTGGTGGGTGTTGTAAATTAAAATGACAGCCCACAGTGCAACGAATGCATGCGATACCCAGAGTTTATATCCGATGCATTTCCACAACAAAGCGGTAATAAGCGGAAGCAGAGGTGGAGCTCCTGTCCCGGATAGCCCGTATTCGGGTGCGTGCTTTGGTATCAGCATTGTTTTGAAGTCAGCGAGGTAATACCAATGAGCTTCTATGGATGTTAGCTGAATATTGTCCCAGAAATAACCGTTATTCCAACAGACAAGGGTGAGTATTCCATAAACCAGCAATGCAATACTCAAAAAAATCAGGTTTGTCTTAGTCGGAGTTTTCATTTAGCTCTCTTTGTTTGGATGCACTCTTTGCTGATTACTAAACTGAAAACCGGGTTTGTCGATGATGGCAAACAAAACAAATGGCAGCGCCATCGTAAAGTAGCTAATGTCGTAAGCGGGGCTAAACAAATTGTATGCAAAATGCTCATTAATCATCCGGTGTACGAAGGTCTGAGCAACAAAAACCACAAGGATAACTGCAATGCAAGAGCAGCATAATTTCAGGTTGCCTTTCCAACGTGAAGAAAGAAGAAGAGTCAGTGCAATCAGTAGTATGACCTCCCATACAGAGCCTTGACGGGTTTGCAAAACAAACGGACTGTATTTGAAGAACAATAAAGCATTAAGATCCCAACAGATGAACGGTAAAAAGGTAAGCACAAAAGTACCCGCGGCACAAAGACCAAAAATAATCTTCTGTTTCGGACTGGCCGTAAAGAAATCGGGCAACAGGAAAACAGCAAAAGGAATAATCACGGCAAAACGTGTCGACAGAAATAAGCCACATAAAATCCCCAGCCCGTAAGCCTGTTTTTGAATGCTGTATTTTTGCTTATGAATCCAACCTATAGCAACAAGGCAAAGAATGAAATTGTAAATCAGATCGCTTCGAACAGCTACTTCATACCAAAAGGCCGGCGATATGATCAATAGGATAAGAAACGATAGGGCAGGGCGGTAAAAGCGAAAATAGCGGATCAGAAAAATGAAAAGTATTATAACCGAAAACAGCATTCCGAGTCCAACGTTACCGAGCAGATAAAACGGAATATGAAAAAATTGCCAGGCAGGGAAAGGTGAACCGTAACCGCCTAAATGTGTTTTAGCTGCATAGGGATAAATACCTTGAAATAAGTTCTGAAGAAAATTGTGTATTGCCGACCAACGATCGACCTGAAGCTGCAGAGGATCAATACGGGATTGTAGCAGAGCAATGATTGCCACAATAGATATACAAGCAAAGAGATAAGCTATTTTTATAGCTTTATTTTCAGGCCGGTGATTGCTTTTTAAAACAACGGACATTACAACTATCGCACATGCAGCATATAACCCTACTGTAATGAACGGATTGTAACCCAAGCGGAGGCTGTATTTTGCTACGAATAAACCGTTGATAAAGAAGAAGAGTCCTTTTTGAATTTTGTCCATCCCTGCGTCTTTTGAGTTTTGTTCAGCTATTGCTTTGCAGGATTAATTGATAAACAATATTTTGGTGATGGCATTTTGTGTGCCATCCGGACTGGCGCAGATAACCAGATAAATGCCGGTATTGACTCTTCTGCCATGCGCATCTTTTCCATCCCAGGTTGCCAAACTGCCGTTCGAAACAGTTTCGCATACCAGATTCCCATTTATATCGGTTATTTTTACCTGCGCTTTTTCAACTAACCCTGCAATGGTTATAACACCTTTGTAGTTTGGACGTACCGGATTGGGGTAAGCATGTACATTGTTGAAGCTGGCTCCGGCTTCGCTGGCATCGCTTTGATATGACACTAGTCCCGCGTCGGTTCCAAAAAATACTTCGCCTGTCGAAGGGTTGATCACAATTGATAAAATATTATCCGAAAGTAACGGACTGTTGGAAGTCGTGAAATGTTGAACAGTCTTTTGTCCGTTTTCCGACATCAGATAAACACCTGAAGTCTCAGTGCCGAGCCATTTCCGGTTGGCTCCATCGATGGCAATTGCTTTAATTTTTTCGTTTACCAGTAAATAATCGGCCAGATTTGTACTGTCGGCACGAGGTATTTTTACGCGTGAGCAAGTGTACCCGGACTGAAATACTTTAGATATATTATTGAATAAAAAGGGTCCCTGATCCGTTCCGACCCACACCACTCCATTTTTGTCCTGATTAACAGTATATACAAATGAAGGTGTGATTGTCACAAGTTTTGTATTCCCGTTGTTGTCCAGTTCCGGAAAAATAAATGATGAGAAAAAAACAGACTTGTCGTCAGACTGATCGGTCAGTGTGCCATTGTCATCGAAAACACATAAACCGGGAGTATACCGAACAGAAGGAATCCACTTTTGATTCTGGTTTTGATTTGATATCAGAATTTTCCCTAATGTAGGTTTGTCGTTTGTGCCGGGGTAACTGAGCTGTGTCCATGTTCCATTTGCCAAACGTACTTTTATTCCATTCTTTACATTCATATTACACATCAGCAAATTTCCTTGTTTGTCAAAAACTGCACCGTCCAATCGTATATATTGGTAAGGGTTAGTTGGTATTATGGTTTCAAGATTACTATTATTGTTGTTGTACCAATGGGCAAAAGTGTTATCTTTGAACTCATACAACCCGGTTCCGTAGGATGTAACAAAGAAATGTTTGGAATCGGTAGAGTCAACAGCCACGTTCATCAGGTCGGTAACCGGATATCCTGTTTTGTCCTGAATCGTTTTTGAATTAATGTTTGTCCAGGTACTATTTTCGTACATCATGATGTTTCCATCGGTAAGATATTGCGATGCCCAACGCCCCCCGGGTACAACAAATAACTTCTTTCCCGAAAAAGTCATATCCCATGGAGAGTTAACGGCCGGACCTGTGGGTTTAAAATAAGTGACCGTTGGGGTTTCGGTGTTTAGTTGTTTGTATGAAACAACACCCAGACTGTTTGCCGCAAACCAATAGGTA
The DNA here is from genome assembly GCA_015654525.1 of Bacteroidales bacterium. Taxonomy (GTDB): domain Bacteria; phylum Bacteroidota; class Bacteroidia; order Bacteroidales; family Paludibacteraceae; genus Paludibacter. The sequence goes on along the minus strand of JAATGT010000251.1, from coordinate 15,100 downwards.
TGATTGGATGGGTCATATTCGGCATCGGATATATTTGCAATGCCATTCACCACCTTTGAGTTGAAAAGTGTGTCAACCAAATAAGTCTCGTTGGCAGAAAAGATATTCAGACTGCCATTTGATATAGTAAAGTTGGTTGGAGTTATATCTGAAAGGAACGATGTCCATGTATTATTACTCTCTTGTTTGTAAAGCTTTCCACCCCGTAGCAGTATTAGTTTTCCGCCAAAGGAACTTATGTTTTGAAAATCGCCGGTCCCGGGCAATCCGGAAGCACTGGACCAAAATTCATAATTTGCTAATTGTGTTTCTGTTGCCGAAGCTTTAAAAATAGTAGATTTGGATAAAGCGTAAATTGTGCCATTGTGAATTGTAGTACTCAGCACAGCTACTTCCGAAGCATTTGGTCCTATATAATAGGTATCGGCTACTTCTTTTTTGTCCAGATTCAGCACCACAATCCCAAAATTGCAAGCCAGATAGGCTTTGTTTTGGTAAAATTGAATTTGATTGACCGTTTTACCGGAGCTCATTTGCTTATTGTATAAATCGGGCATATTGGTTATTCCTGAATTTCCGATTACATCAATATTGCCATTGCTATAAATGATAAGCAATTCCTGAGAGGTAGAATTGAATTTTATTTTGCTGATATTTGAACCGTTTAGCCCCGTGAGTTTGCTATAAAAACTTAGTCCACCATCGGTTTTATCCACCGAGAACAATGCTCCTTCGCTTACTGCGTATACTTTGTTTGCAGATTGGGCAACTTGTGATGCGTTGTTGTATGCCAGATGAGTCTTCCACTTGCCCATAGCCACTTGTGCCCATGCAGGTAAGCTAAGTGCCAATAGAAAAGAACTTATAATTACTATTCTTTTTTGGTGATAATACATAAAGCTCTTTTTTGAAACAGGAGGCAATTATTATTTTTTATGATACTGATTTACATACGATTCGGAGTAATCTATTTCTGTTGCAAATAATCTACCAGTTGTTTTACGGCTAATGCCCTATGACTGATCTGGTTTTTTTCTTCAGCACTCAATTGAGCAAAAGTAGATACGTAGTTTTCCGGCACAAAGATGGGGTCGTAGCCGAATCCACTAGCCCCGCGTGGTTGCACCGTAATATTTCCGTTTATCCTCCCTTCAAAATAAGTTGTTTGATCTCCCTGAATAAGAGCGATGACGGTGCGGAACCGGGCAGAACGATTTTTGTTTTCGCCTAGTTTTGCCAGTACTTTACACATATTATTATGTGCGTTGTGATCTTCGCCGGCATAACGGGCAGAATAAACGCCCGGCTCACCATTTAGCGCATCAATTTCCAGTCCGGTATCATCTGCAAAACAATCCAACCCGAATTTGTCGTGGATATATTGGGCTTTTATTAGTGCATTGCCATCTAATGTATTGGCAGTTTCAGGAATATCTTCTGTGCAATTCAGCTCCGCTAAACTGACGATTGAAAATTTAGGCTCAAGTATAGCCCTGACTTCATCAAGTTTGTGTTTGTTGTTTGTGGCAAAAACCAGTTTCTTCATATTTTGTCTGTTGGAGTAAATCAAGTGCTTGCAAAGATAATTATTTTAGGTAACAACAAGCATATTTTCCAGATAGGATTTTAAGGAATCAACTTGTTTTTTATTGATTGACCGATCGTTGGTTTGAATAGAGCTTTTTACCAAACATTTTTCTTATTTTTGCAGGCATAACTCAGGTAAAAAAACAATTGATCAAATGAAGAATTATTGTATTTTATTATTGACCGTTTTTTTTAGCTCCATAATTTCGGCTCAAAGTCAAGAAGAGCAAAAATACCTGTTAACTACACACACAAACACCTTCGGGCTTTCTACCCTCAGTTTTATCGATCCATATCTTTCTCCATTAACCTACAGTGGTATCGGTATTAAGTATGAATCTCTTAGTCGTCGCTTTTTATCTCCGGAAAATACGAATATCTCTATGCAGAGTAAGCTCAATATGGAAGCTGCTGTAACTGAAAATCCAGCAACTACAAGCTCTATGAATTATCTGGGTATGAATTATAGTTGGGGGCTACATTATCATTTTCGTCCACAGCAGGGCTTGCAATTGTTAGTCGGTGCACTGCTGGATGCCGATCTAGGCATTAAAGATGTACCTCGAAATGTAAATAATCCGGTCAATATGGATATGAATACGAACCTGAATCTGTCTGGAATAGCAATGTACGATATTTTTTTATGGAAGAGAACATTTAAACTTCAACTTACTCTGCAAACTCCGGTTATGGGTTGTATGTTTGTGCCGGGTAGTGGAGCTTCTTATTATGAGATGTTTGAATTGGGCAACCTGAAAGATGCTATTCATTTTAGTTCGCTGCACAATAAACGAGGTTTGAACAGTGCTTTTACGGTAGCTGTGCCATTTAATCGATCAGTCTGGCGATTTGGCTGTGGATTAAATCTGTTGAACTACTCGGCCAACGATATGGTTTTTCGAAAAAACGAATTTACATTCTTGATCGGGACGACTTTTGATATGGTTACTTTCGGAGGCAGGAAAAACAAAGCCCCCAAAAATTTTATAACGACAAACAATTGATCATTCTCAGTTCTTTTCCCCTAAACTCCAAATGAAACTAAAAACAAAATATAGTTTGTCCTTTGTCCTTCTTGCTCTTTTGCTATCTTCGTGTATGAATGAAACCGCAGTAGAGCCTAACACGCATAGAGGAAACTTTGAGTCGTTGTGGAAAATTATCGACACCCGGTATTGTTTTCTTGATTATAAAAATGTAAATTGGGATTCTATCCATACAGTTTACTCAGCAAAAGTTGATACTGTAAAAGGTGAACTGCGATTCTTCGATATGATGGGCAGCATGCTTGCCGAGCTGAAAGATGGTCATGTAAATCTTTATTCCGATTTCAATGAGAGTCGTTATTGGAAATGGTTTACCGACTATCCGGATAACTTTAGCTTGTCGCTTATTAAATCAGATCGATATTTGGGAGAAGATTATTTAATTGCTGCCGGTTTTAAATACAAACGAATTGCCAATGGTCGGATTGGCTACATTTATTACGAGAGTTTTGCAGATGGTTTTTCCGATAATAACATTGCTTATATTATGAATTATTTTTCGGGATGTACTGGGTTGATCATCGATGTTCGTAATAACGGTGGTGGTTCACTTGATTGTTCTAAGCAGTTAGCTTCGTACTTTTTTCAACAGGAGACTGTCACTGGATACATTCGTCACAAAACGGGTTATGGGCATTCCGATTTTTCGAGTCCTGTAGCCATGAAGACGCCGGCGCATAAAACCATTCAGTGGCAACGTCCGGTAGTTATCCTGACCAATCGGATGTCGTATAGTGCAACGAATGATTTTGTCAATCGGATGAAACAATCGCCTTTGGGAATCATTGTGGGTGATAAAACCGGTGGAGGTGGTGCTTTGCCGCTTTCGAGCGAAATACCAAATGGTTGGATGGTTCGTTTCTCGTCTTCGCCTATGTATGATGCCAATATGCAAAGTACGGAGTCGGGCATAGATCCCGATTATCCGGTTAGTCTCAGAGTTAATGACGAGGCGAACGGGTATGATACAATTATAGAAAGAGCAATAACACTAATAAAATAGAGCAGAGATAGGGAGTAAATGGAAAAACTCAAAATAACCGAAATGAACCGCCTTACGGTGGAAGAGTTCAAGGAAGAAAAGAAAACACCGCTTGTGGTGGTGTTGGATAATGTGCGTAGTTTACACAATGTAGGTTCAGTATTTCGTACAGCAGATGCATTTTTGGTGGAATCGGTGTACCTTTGTGGTATTACCTGTACGCCTCCACATGCCGAAATACACAAAACGGCTCTGGGTGCCGAAAATACCGTTGAGTGGAAACATTACGAAGATACACTTCTGGCTGTTGCCGATTTAAAATTGGAGGGATACACTGTCTTAGCCATTGAACAGGCGAAGGGAAGTGCCATGCTTACGCATTTGCAATTGGACAAAACCCAAAAGTATGCAGTTATTCTGGGTAACGAAGTTAAGGGAGTACAGCAAACTGTGGTGGATGTGTGCGACGGTTGTATTGAAATTCCACAATTCGGAACTAAGCATTCGTTGAATGTGAGTGTCACGGGTGGAATAATTATTTGGGAATTATTTAAGCAGTTGCATTGATTATGGATTGGAGAGATAAATTGAATGGATTGAAATCCGAATTGCCACAGGCAGAAGAAGCGGTTTTTCAAGAGAAAGTAAAACCGGTAAAGAAGCGCCAGTCTGAACCTTTGCGCGTAGAACTTGACAAGCGTAATGGAAAACCGGCTACACTTGTTACCGAATTTCAGGGTAAGGATGATGAGTTGAAAGAGCTTGCTAAAACGTTGAAAATAAAATGTGGTGCCGGTGGTTCTTCGCGAGATGGGGAGATTCTGGTACAAGGTGATTTTCGGACAAAAATTGTTGACATCTTACTTGAAATGGGATTTAAAGTAAAGAAAATCAATTTCAAATAAATAAGTTGTTCCACACTTTCTTGTAATATGAATCGGTTAGTTATCCTGTCATTTCTCGTCTTGTTTCTTACAGCTTGTTCCCCTACTGATAAGGAGTTAAAGCGGGCTGAAAATTTCATGCCCACTAAGCCCGATTCTGCACTGCTTATTCTCAAACGGCTGCAACCCGACAAGCATATGAGTAGCTCAACCCGGGCTTTGTATGCACTCCTGATGAGCCAGGCTTTGGACAAAAATAACATTCGGGCAGAGTCTGATTCATTGATTCGGATTGCTACTAAGTATTATTCCGACGATGAACCTCTTCGTGCGGCTTACGCCCAGCTCTATTTGGCCCGTTGCGAAAATAATCTGGGAAATAGTAGGGAACAAGCGCTGGCTTTACTCAAAGCGCAGGAGTTTGCCGCTAAATGTGAAGATCCCAAGCTGCAGGGCTTAATTTATGGCGACAAAGCGGATATGTATCAGTCGCAGGGGCAAACCGATAGCATGATACTATATAATAGGTTGTGTTTTTATTCCTTTCAGAAAGCCAACGATGCCCGAAATTCAGTTTTGGCCCTGATAACTATGGGAAATGGGTATTTGCATAAATCCGAATTTGACAGTGCAATCAGGTATTACTACGAGGCCGATAAAATGGCAAAACCCATGAAAGAGGCTGTGTTGAGTTCTACTATTTACAGAGCATTGGGCGGTGCGATGTATAAGCAAAAAAAATATGCTGCAGCTTTGGACTATTTTCGGCGGACCCCGCTTACTGGAACAGATCGGTATAACTATAATAAGTGGTACCTGATGGCTATGACTTTCTTGCGTATGAATCAGCTCGATTCGGCAAAAGCGTATCTCTACAAAGTGAAAAATCCGTATGAAATGGCTCCCGATTATTATCGGTTGTGGGAGGAATTGTGTGAGAAGCAGGGGAAACTGTCAGAATCGTTGTATTATGCAAAGCGTTTGCTCGACGTAAAAGATTCGTTGCAGCAACATACGTTGACAAGTAGCTTTGCCGGTATGGAGAAAAAATACAAGTATGAACACCTATTGGTAGATAATAAAAATTTAGTTATTGAAAATAAACAGAATGGAATTATACTTTTATTTTCGTTGCTTATCTTGAGTGTTATCATAATTATTTCTCTGTTTTGGCGGTTTAAGATTAATAAGAATCAACTGCTTATTCAAAGGCAAATTCTCAATCAGCGAAATAGTCTGATAGCTGCCGAGAGAGAAAATAATAGCCTGATGAATCAACAAATGCAGATGCAGCATTTATTGCTCAAGAATGTTGAGCAATATCGTAAACGCGTTATTAAAGGTTCGGAGACATCGGGTGCCGAAACAGGAAACTCAAAAAAAACTATACAGACTAATGCTTTTCACGAAGAATTAATCAGTCATGTGGACCTGATTCATTCAAATATTTCCAAGCGACTTGCCGAAAGTTATCCAATCCTGACTCAACGGGATATTCTGGTGTGTTGTTTAATTCTCGCCAACTTCGATTCTGGCATGATCTCTACTATTCTCGATGTTAAACCAGACTCTGTGAATGTCCATCGCGGGCGCTTGCGCAAAAAACTGGAATTGCAGAATCCTGAAAGTCTTCAGAACTTCCTCCGCTCATTTTGACTGTGTTTTAACTCTTATATTTTTCTTAAAAAGATGATGTATATATGTTAATGTATTATTTTTAGCGTATTATGCTGAATTTAAGTAGTTTAAATAATAGTTAATTGCCTCGATGTATATAAAATAAATATGACGTTTTTCGAAATAATGCCTGATATTTTGTTTTACTTTGCATCGTAATTTTAAACAGAGATGATATGGCTAAATTTAATTTCAATCAAAGTGCCGGATTTTATATGATAGATCCGATGACTCTCGAAGGCAACGCAAAGGATAATACAGATCCAAAAGATGATCCTATTATATCTGTGCCTCCAAAGACATTAACGTTGTTTTAATCCAACGTTTTTCAAGTTTCGTTTTTATATATGTGCAGTGAACGCATATTAAACCTAACATGTTAGTCTGTTTTTTACAAAAAGTACCTCCACGCCGGGCAAAGTATCCATTTCTGTGGTACTTTAGCCTTGGCTAAAGGGAAAATTATTTATTCTTGTTTACATGCCACTATCTATTATTTAGATGGTGGTTTTTGTTTGTAATAAAGGGCTGGCATTGTGTCGGCTCGTGCAATATCTTCTTTGCGCGGTTGCAGTTAGTAAAAATGACTAATATAACCGTTGAAATCGGGGAAATATGATTTGAATTTGGTTCAGGTTTTCTTAAAATGGGTTGACGCTAATTGAACCCATTTTTCTGACAATGATGCATGTGCCATTTAAACTATGGTGCTATTCTTTTACATTAGGGAATAAATTCCTCAACCCGGAAATTGTCAGTAATAATTATTACTTTTACTTTTCAAATTTAAAGCATGCTGGATTCTTTCGACAGAGAGAAGATCAGGTGAAATATATTATGCTCAATATCTATCGTGCCTCCGCCGGTTCGGGCAAAACATACCGGCTTACGCAAGACTATATCCACTTGCTGTTCGACCCCAAACGGGAGCGGGCACATCGTCGTATTTTGGCGGTGACGTTTACCAACAAGGCTACCGACGAAATGAAAACGCGCATACTGAAAGAGTTGCACGCCTTGTCGCAGGCCGAAAAATCAGATTATCGCGCAGGCTTAATGGCTAAATTCGGGATGGATGAAGATGCCGTTAATGTGCGGGCAAAACATATTCTTACCACCATCCTGCACGACTATTCGTCGTTTTCAATTAGTACCATCGACCGGTTCTTTCAGCAGGTTATTCGCTCGTTTGCGCGCGATATTGGGGTGCACGGTGGGTATAATTTGGAGTTGGACAATTCGTCGACGCTGGAACAATCGGTGGATAATCTTTTTCTTGATTTGTCGAAAGATGAAAACAAACAACTCCTGCAATGGCTTACTGCTTATGCTGAAGAACGCATTGAACAGTCGGAAAACTGGAATATGCGGGGAAACATTATGGAGTTGGGTAAAGAAATTTTCAAGGAAAGCTATCAGCATAAAGCCGAAGATACCAACAAAAAATTGCACGAACGAGAGTTCTTGAGCAATTATCGCAAAAGTCTGCGCCAGATCAAAACCGATTTTGAAACGCAGGTTAAGCAAACGGCTACCGAAGCATTAAACATCATTGCACAAAATGGACTGATGACCGACAGTTTCAAAGGAGGGTCGCGCTCGGCTATGAAAACGCTCGACAAACTGGCAAAAGGTGTGGATAAAGTGAGCGATACCTTTTTGGCACTGGTCAATGATGTAAATAATTGCTATACCAAAACTACGCCTAAGGATGTAATTGCTGCCATAGAGAATGCCTACAGTGCTGGCTTGCAACAAAGACTGGCAAAAATAACCGAACTGTTGCAAATAGGGATTGTAAATTATAATTCGGCAGTAATGGTACTTAAGCATATCAATACGCTCGGTATTCTGTCTGACCTGGCGGTGCAAATAAAGAAGCTGACTGACGAGCAGAACACCATGTTGATTTCGGATTCCAATATGTTGCTCAATAAGATTATCGATAACAGTGATACGCCTTTTGTATACGAAAAAACAGGTATTCACATCGACAATTACATGATAGATGAGTTTCAGGATACTTCCACACTGCAATGGAAGAACTTTCAGCCTTTGCTGGACAATAGTTTGTCGGCCGGCAAATTCAATTTAGTAGTGGGCGATGTAAAACAGAGCATTTATCGCTGGCGTAACTCCGACTGGAAACTGCTGGACGAGCAAATCCTCACTGATTTCCGGCCGGAACAAATTCATGAAGAAAACTTGGATACTAACTGGCGAAGCGATAAAAACATTATCGATTTCAATAATTCGTTTTTCCTCCGGGCTGCGCGCTTGTTACAGTCCAAACTGAATGACAACCTGCAGGCTGTTTTACCGGTTTATCCGGCATTGGAAGCTTTGACGCATAAAATAGAGCATGCTTATGCTAATATCCATCAACAAACCTCGCCTAAAGCCGGAACGGGTAGGGTGGAGGTGAGTTTTATTGCTGCCGACGAGAACGAAGACGGTTGGAAAGCCGAAAGTCTGAACCGGCTACCGGCTATGCTGGAGGAATTGCAGGGGCGCGGTTATCGTCCGGCTGATATTTGTATTCTGGTGCGTAAAAATGAGGAAGAGCAGCAGGTTATACATAAATTGTTGAACTACAAAACTACGGCGGAGGCCTTGCCGGATGTTTGTTACGACATCATGGGTAACGAGGGCTTGCTGATAGGTGCAGCGGCTTCGGTGCGTTTTGTGTTGGGCATTTTGCAGCTTCTTGTCAATCCTGCCGACAGCATTCAGCATACCATTGTAAATTACGAATACGCCCGCGGGTGCCAGAATAAATCAGAAAATGAAGCGTTGAATGCTTGTTTCTCGATGATGGAGCAGCCTGAAAATGTTTTCTCCCCGCTGTTTACAAACGAAGAAAATGCATTGTTGAATGAGGTGCAACACAGCTCGCTTTTTGATATGGTGGAGCAAATTATTTCGTTGTTTGGTGTGGGGATGTGGCACAATGAAGCGGTGTTTGTACAAGCATTTCAGGATGTGGTTTTTCGTTATACCACCGGCAAAACAGCCGACTTAAATAGTTTTCTTAGCTGGTGGAAAAAGGATGGAGTGAAACAATGCATTTCTACTCCCGACAATCAGAGTGCTATGCGTATTATGACTGTTCACAAATCGAAAGGGCTGGACTTTAAGGTGGTGATAATGCCTTTTTGCGAATGGGATCTGGATAGTCGGATGCGGAACATCTTGTGGTGCGAACCGACGATTGCACCTTTTAATGAGCTCCCGTTGCTGCCCATTGAGTATGGATCAAAACTGGGGCAGTCTATCTTTGCCGAAAACTATTTCGACGAGCAAATGCATTTGTTTATCGACAGTTTAAATGTGGCTTATGTGGCTTTTACACGTGCAAAAAATGAATTGATTTGTATGGCTCCTGCACCCAAAAAAAAAGTAGAAAGTCTGGATAAAATCAACTCTTTATCGGCTCTTCTTACAGCTTGTTTTACGGTAGAAACACCGGGTTTAGATACTGAGATCGTTTCGCTGTCCGGCTCGTTCAACAGTGAAACGAAGGTGTTTGAACTGGGTGAACCTGCTAAGACTGTTTACAACGAAAAACCAAGCGAGGATCAAAATGAAAAGGTTACCGGGTACCCAACTGTGACTAGTTTGGGTCGTTTACGTATTCGTCATCAAAGTTTAGATTATTTATTGGAAAACCAACAAATGACTGATAGTAAACTAAACTATGGTATCATAATGCATGATATTCTTCGTCAGATTACCCATAAGTCCGATCAATCAAAAGCTATTTTCGACCTTGTTCGCAGTGGGCGTATAAGCGAAGATGAGAGTAAAAGAGTAGAAGCCGAAATGGACTATTTCTGGAATTTGCCAGAGGTTGAAAGTTGGTTTGGCAGTGATATGCGGGTACTCAATGAAACAACTATTCTGATTCCAACTGGCGAGCAATATCGTCCGGATCGCGTTGTGATTCGGGGGAAAAAAGCCACCATAGTGGATTATAAATTCGGTGAAAAAGAAAGCAAAACTTATCTTCAGCAGGTGAAACAATATATGAGTCTGATAGCTGAAATGGGCTACGAAACGAGTGGGTTTGTGTGTTATGTAAGTTTGCGAAAAGTGGAAAAAGTTGGATAGAATTATTTACAAAAAGAAACGGCTGAAATTTCATTTTAAATTTCAGCCGTTTCTTTTGCGGAGACTTTAGAATAAATTCGGTTTTCGTTTTTTTGCTTCGTCCAGGCTAAGTAAATCGGCTTTCTTCGTTTGCTTTTCACGTAGAGCCTGATATTCGGCAGCAATGCCGGCTTCGTAGGCCACATGTTGCGTTTTGCTCATAAGTTGAGCCACTACCAGTGTGTTGACCGAAGCGTCTTTTACATATACCACAGGTCCGTTGTAATTTGGTGCAATTTTTACTGCAGTATGTATCTTCGAAGTGGTGGCGCCACCAATCAACAAAGGAATGGTTAGACCAGCTTTTTGCATTTCGGCAGCAACGATAGTCATTTCTTCCAATGATGGGGTAATCAGTCCGCTTAAGCCTACCATATCTACTTTTTCGTCGATGGCCGTTTGGATAATTTTTTCTGTCGGAGTCATTACCCCTAAGTCTATTACTTCAAAATTGTTGCACGCCAATACTACTGCTACAATGTTTTTGCCAATATCATGCACATCGCCTTTTACGGTGGCAATCAAAAATTTTCCGGCAGATGAACTCTGACCGGGTACTTTCTCTGCCTCGATAACAGGTTGCAGAATGGCTACCGCTTTTTTCATAGTGCGGGCAGTTTTCACCACCTGAGGCAGAAACATCTTTCCGTCACCAAACAAATCTCCAACGATATTCATTCCACTCATCAATGGGCCTTCAATAATCTCAATGGCTGTGTCGAACTGTTTCAGGGCTTCAGCTAAATCTTCTTCCAGAAATTCGCTGATGCCTTTAATTAAAGCATATTCCAACCGACCTTGCAGCGAACGCGAACGCCATTCGTCGACTTTTTCTACTTTTTCGCCGGTGGCTTGTTGTTTTACTTTTTCCGCCAGTTCAATCATACGCTCGGTTGCATCCGGACGGCGGTTGAGAACAACGTCTTCCACATGTTCCAGTAATTCGGGCTCTATGTCCTGGTAAATTTGCAACATGCCGGCATTTACAATACCCATATCCATGCCTTCTTTGATGGCATAATACAGAAATACCGAGTGAATGGCTTCGCGAACCACATTGTTTCCGCGGAACGAGAACGAAAGATTACTCACACCTCCACTGATTTTGGCATAAGGTAAATTCTGCTTAATCCAGCGGGTGGCGTTGATAAAGTCAACGCCATAGTTGTTGTGTTCCTCAATTCCGGTGGCAATAGCCAGAACATTGGGATCGAAAATAATATCCTGTGGTGGAAAACCGACCTTATCAACCAGTAAATGATAAGCACGACTGCATATGTGTGTTTTGCGCTCAAAACTGTCAGCTTGCCCTTTTTCGTCGAAAGCCATGACTACTGCCGCTGCACCATAAGCGCGAATCTTACGAGCTTTATTCAGAAAATCTTCTTCGCCTTCTTTCAGGCTGATAGAGTTCACGATGCATTTCCCTTGTACGCATTTCAAACCAGCCTCAATGACTTCCCATTTCGAGGAATCAATCATGATAGGTACACGCGATATCTCCGGTTCGGCAGCCACATAATTCAGAAAAGTAGTCATCTCCTCTTTGGCTTCCAGCATAGCATCGTCCATGTTGATGTCGATGATTTGTGCTCCGTCTTCCACCTGTTTACGGGCAATGCTAAGTGCTTCTTCGTATTTTTTCTCGTTTATCAAACGTAAAAACATGCGAGAGCCGGCTACATTACAACGTTCGCCGATGTTTGTAAATAAGGAATCTTCTTTGATTTCCAATAGCTCCAATCCAGATAGCTCCAAATTTTTATTTGCGAGTTTTCGCTGCCGTATTTCAGCATCTTTAATCAATGCACTATAGGTGGCAATATGATCAGGAGAAGTTCCGCAACAACCTCCGATAATATTGACTAATTTCTCGTCGAAATATTCTTTCACCTGCACTGCCATCATTTCGGGTGTCTCGTCATATTCCCCAAACTGGTTGGGTAAGCCTGCGTTGGGGTATGCGCTCACAAACCAGGGTGAATGAGCATTTATTTCTTGTAAATAGGGTTTTAAATCTTTAGCTCCGAACGAGCAGTTTAGCCCTATCGATAACAAATTGGCGTGACCAACTGATGCCAGAAAGGCACGGATAGTTTGACCGGACAAAGTACGACCACTGGTGTCGGCCACTGTTGCGGAAAGCATAATCTCAACACGTTTGCCAAGTTCGGTCATGGCTTCTTCAGCAGCAAAAATGGCGGCTTTAGCGTTTAATGTATCAAAGATCGTTTCAATCAGGAGTGCGTCGACTCCGCCTTCAATTAAGGCGAGAATCTGTTCTTTATAAGCCAAAACCAGATCGTCAAAACTTACAGCTCGAAATGCCGGATTGTTAACGTCTGGTGACATGGAAGCTGTTTTGTTGGTTGGGCCAACAGCTCCAGCAACAAAACGGGGCTTGTCTGGATTCTTTGCTGTAAACTCATCAGCCGCTTGACGTGCTAAACGAGCTCCGGCCAAATTAATTTCCCTAACTAATGAAGCCATCCCATAATCTTCCATGGAGATGCGTTGGGCGTTGAAGGTGTTTGATTCTATTATGTCTGCACCGGCTTCTAAATAAGCTGCATGAATTCCACGAATTATATCGGGTTGAGTGAGTACCAATAAGTCATTATTCCCTTTCACGGGACTGTTCCAATTGGCAAATCGTTCTCCACGGTAATCAACTTCCGTTAATTTATGGCGCTGTATCATTGTTCCCATCGCTCCGTCAAGTACGAGAATGCGATGTTCAAGTTCTGTTCTTAGTGTCATGTTTTTTGTTTTGAAATGCAAAGATAACTATATTCAATTTGTAATTCACAATTCATAGTTCATAATTTGGTATTTTGTGCAGATTATTAGCTCTTTTGCCTTGGATTTATTCTCTGTAACTATTTTAAAATACAAAAAACGCTGTAGAAAACTCCACAGCGTTTAAATTATGCATTGCGCATTAATAATTATGCATTGATAAGTCCTTTTCCTGTCATCTCATTAGGTTGTGGAATTCCCAAAATCTGACAAATTGAAGGAGCAACATCAGCCAAGATACCATTTTCAACTTTAGCATTTTTATTACCTGTTACATAAATAAATGGAACGGGATTTAAAGAGTGAGCAGTATTTGGCGAACCATCGGCATTTTCGGCATTATCAGCATTTCCGTGGTCGGCAATAATAATCACTTCGTAATCGTTAGCTTTAGCAGCTTCCACCACTTGTTTCACGCAATGGTCCACGGTAGTTATAGCTTTTTGAATGGCTTCGTATACGCCGGTATGACCAACCATATCACCATTTGCAAAGTTTAATGCAACGAAATCAAATTTCTGCGTGTTTAATGCGGCTACCAGTTTGTTTGCCACTTCGGGGGCGCTCATTTCTGGTTGTAAGTCATAAGTTGCCACTTTGGGAGAAGCAACCAAAATACGCTCTTCGCCATTAAATTCGCTTTCGCGTCCGCCGGAGAAGAAGAAAGTTACATGAGCAAACTTTTCCGTTTCCGCAATACGCAATTGTTTCAAACCAAGACTTGATACGTATTCGCCAAGAGTGTTTTGAACATTGTCTTTATCGAACAAAATATGTAAACCTTGATAGCTTGAATCATAAGGCGTCATGCAATAATATTCCAATGGAATAGTGTGCATTCCTTCTTCCGGCATGTCTTGTTGAGTTAACACTACGGATAATTCTTTAGCCCGGTCGTTGCGGTAATTGAAGAAAATAATTACGTCACCGGATTCAATAGTTGCCAATGGTTTCCCATTTGCATCAACAGCCACGATTGGATTGATAAACTCATCAGTCACACCAGCATCATACGATGCTTGCATGGCTGCAACCAAATCTGTACTGGTTTCGCCTACGCCGTTTACCATTAGGTCATATGATTTTTTTACACGATCCCAACGTTTGTCGCGATCCATAGCATAATAACGCCCGATGATTGATGCGATTTTAGTATCTGTTTTAGCATTGTGCGCTATAAGTTTTTCGATAAACCCTTTTCCGCTGCGAGGATCCGTATCACGGCCATCCATAAAGCAATGAACGAAAGCATTGGAGATACCATATTCTTTTGCAATATCAAGCAGTTTGAAGAGGTGATCTAACGAGCTATGAACGCCACCATCAGAAACCAAACCCATAAAATGAATTTTCTTTTTGTTGTCACGGGCATACGAATAAGCATTAATAATTTCAGGGTTCTTCAGAATGCTGTTGTCGCGGCAGGCAATGTTGATTTTTACCAAATCCTGATAAACTACGCGTCCGGCACCGATGTTGAGGTGACCAACTTCTGAGTTTCCCATCTGACCCTCAGGAAGACCTACATCTTCGCCAGAGGCTAAAAGTTGAGAATTAGGATAATTTGCCACCAATGAATCAATGTAAGGAGTTGGTGTGCTGTAGATGACGTTAGAGTGAGTTGGTTTTCCAATTCCCCAGCCATCCAAAATCATAAGTAGTGCTTTCTTGCTCATATTATTTTGAAATTTATTTATTTTTCGATATTATCCTTCTCCTCGGAAGAGGGTCGGGGTGAGGTCTTTCTGAGGCTGCAAAAATACTCAATTTTTAGCGGTTTGCTATCGTTTTTTTGTTGATATTTGGGTGCTGCAAGTATATATTCTTTCAAATAATGAAGTCGTCTTGACTTTTTGAGGGGGTATTACAATATAAAAAAAGAAGGGAACGTTTTGTATGCGACAAAACAACAATAACATTCCCTTCATGGTGTACCAAGTACTTGACAAAGATACAATAAGAAATGAAATACTGCC
>JAATGT010000172.1 GCA_015654525.1 Bacteroidales bacterium | reverse complement strand
TAAATTTCATTTAGATGTAACTTTTTCTTCGGAAAAATAGAATTTACAAAAAATTGTCGTAAGAGAAAATTTGTCTTCTAATGGAGTTGAAATTGCAGGCACGCAAACAACACAAATTTTCACAATAAGGTTTTTTAAGCAGTATATAATATGGGACTACATTACTTCTATCAGATGACTTAAAATTATCCGATAAGAGCAGTACCCGAATGTATATAAAATGGACAATTCCTATAAATAAGACATCAGAGTCGGATGTAATGATTGGAGCGATCCAATAAAAATGGTATTGAATTGCGTCTTTTCCATTATTAGCGTTCACAAAAAGGATTGGTAAATCTTTGGTTGGTATGCAAGAGAAAACGTAAACAGTCTGATTGAGAAATCAACCGATGCTAAGTCCACACTGTTTCAGTATAGAGGCTTCGAGTTCTTGTTGCGTTTGTAGGGAAATGGGGTCAGCAATTATTTGACCCTGTAAAATGGCTTTTGCTTCTTCAGCTACAGGAATCATAGCAGGATGTGCATCAAAGAATTCATCCCACATCTCCACCAAAATGAGATTGGGATTGATTACGTAGTTAATGAAATCATCATTAACCAGTAAATTGATTACACGTTTATCTGTAGTTGAACTCACCTTTTTTTAATTGTCTGCTTTATAACAAGACGCATAAAACTAAAGTTCGTACTCAGAGACTTAAATATTTATAGGATTATCTGCAAATGAAGCCAAGAACCTTCAAAATCAGAAGCCCTTTTTCGACCACCAATTATATTATTTCCGTCTAAATCAGACAGAACTCCTGAGCAATACATTTGTAGAAACCACAATACAGAAAAAGGACCAAGCCATGGAGATTAATAATTAATCACTAATAATTGATCATGAATAATTATTTCGATTATGCTGCACAAGTACGTAGCTTAGATATGCCACGGTGGATTAGATTGCGAACCGACTGATAGTTCATTTGCATAATAACACAAATGTCTTCATATTTCTTTTCTTCAATATAATACAAAATGATCGCTTTGCGCTGACGGGGAGACAACTGATCCAACATTTTGGTTACAAATATATTGTCCAGCGCTGCTTTCTCGTTGGCTATATAATCTTTCTCTATATTGTCATTTGCAACAACATCCAGATCTTCCACAGCTACGCTGGATAAATTCACCCGTTTGCGACTTTCGTCACACAACTTATTTTTCAATGAAATTAATATATATGATTTGAAATTGGCTACAGAATCCAATTCCATTCTCATATTGTATATTTTGACAAACACTTCCTGGATACAGTCTTTCAACAATTCAGTATCGGTCGTAAGTTTACAACCATAGCTGAACAGTAAATTTACATACAAATTGTAGAGTTTTGAAAATGCCTGTACATCCCCATCCCTAAAGTCGGCCAGCAACCGGGTTGTTTCAGCATCTGCATTTGCATAAGGCGATTTCTTCAAGAGTGTTTGTTCCATCACGGTTTAAATTTGTTTTAAATCTGCGTGACAAAAATACTTTGTGTGCAAAAGAATTCGTTGGAAATTCTGATTTGGATATAGTAAAAACAGGTAATATGCTTTAGAACATATTTTCGAGTTAATTCTTGGGTCTTATTCATGAAAAAAGCCGAAGTTGGATTGTTCCAGCTTCGGCTTTTAATTTAATTTTATGTTCTGTAATTACATTTTTTGAAACCAATAAACACTATTTTTAGATCCATTTGTTTCCAGATCAAATACATGACCTCCTTTTATTGATTTATTCAGCACGATTACCTCACCTGATTTGGAATTAACGGACTTCAAAACAAAATTACCGTTTTCAAGCATTACCGGAATTTTCGATTTTGACTGGGAATAAATAATAATTCCTGTACCAATTTTTCCCAATTGCTTATAGTTACCATCATTTACAGGCACTACAGCCATCTGAGAGGCAGCATAGATAAATTCAGGATCTTTGACCTGCAATACAGGACAAGAACCGCCTGCCATAAGCACAGCCCACGCCATATCAGGATAATTCTCGGCATAATAGGTTACGGCTTTGGTTGGGTATTTTGTCCGGTACTCGCTAACTGCTTTGTAAGCTTCATCAAAGGTCACAACTCCGATTTTCATCAGTCGTGCATGCTGACGGGGAGCTAAATTCAGTCCACCCTTAGGAGCATACGTAGTTCCATCCTTTTTATAATGCCAGTAACGGATGTCGATAACATCTACCACAGCGGCACGTTTAGCATCGGCCAGAATAGAATCCTGAACATCTTTGGTAGCACTCAAAGCAACGATAGCTTTTTTACCTGTTTCATTTTCCCATTCTTGAATAACATCCAACCAGAACTGTACAAAATGTAGCGGACCGGTATACTCAGCACTGATTAATTGTACCACATTCTTATTGCCGGCAAAATTATTTAAAGACTGGCGAATGTAATTGCGATAAGCATTTCGTCTGGCCTGATTAGAAACATCGTAGAACATTTCGGCTCGGAAAACCCGTTTATCTCCGGTAAAATTTATCGGTTCGGGAAATCCAAGGTCATTTATATTATTAGCCGAACGCCATGGGCAATCCACCCAGTGCGCACCGGCTTCGATAATATTATGCTGGAAAAAGTTCTCATGAAATAAAAGCATGCCATGTTTTTCCGCTTTGTCGGCATATTCTTTCAGACGCGACCAATACCAAGCATTGGGACGATTTAAATCATACTTTGTTAATCCATCCCATGCTATTCCTTCTCCACTCCGGGCAAAAGGTTGTTCATATCCCGGTCCCCATACATCACCATCACGACGACGAATACGTTCGTGATCATCGCGACGACGATCGGTCCATAAACCATAATTATGATCCAGCACGGCAATTCCACTCGATTGCATAGTAGAGATTACAGAATCGATACGGTCGGTTAATCCAAAACCTTCGCGTCCGGCAACAAAACGGGTTACGTGTGGTTTGGTCAGATACGATGCAATATAATTCGGTTTCAGTTTTCCGTTCCACCACTGTACATCCAGTTTTCCACCTGTAATTAAAGCTCCATCACATACCAAGCGTCCACCTTCAATGGCAACAGTTGGTGTATAAGCGCGAACTTTCATTGGCTTGCTTTTCAGCTCATTGGTTGTCATTAATTTTGAATGATCCACTGACGGTTTAAAAACAGCCTGATTAATCCACATTTCTGTGGTAAGTAGTGGTTCGTACGCTTCTTTCATCATTCGTTGTGCATCAGCTACAGGAGGGCTACTGGAAGCATCTGTATTCTTTGGCAGAACACGTCCGCGAGCCGAAACATCCTGATTCAAACGAGCTGCAAGTTGCGCATAATAAATACTTCGTGGCTGAACATGATTATTAGATTCCGCCCAATCTCCATCTCCTGAGAATTGTGCCCAACAACCGTAAGCGCGGTTCTTTGCATCAGCAGCGGGTGAGTAACATTCAATTTCGGCTGCTGTGCATTGCCAGAAAAGGCTGTTGGCAGTATTCCATCCGGCACCATTTTTACTTTGTCCCAGATTTTTGAAAGCCAGATTATGTCCGTCAATATTTACCACATCGAACAATAAACCGGCAGCCCAAGCATCAATTGATCCACTAAAGCCTAATGCCCGCTTTGCTTCGCATTGCACAAAAGCATTGGGACCAGGCGCACAGTAACCAGCTGCAAAATCGTTTATACCATCTTCAGAATAACAACGCTGAAAGAGGTTCTGCTGCCCCATAGTATAAAAGGTTATACGACGGAAACCACCAATCTCGGAAACCGGTTCCTTGGAAATACAATCCTCAACCGTAATTTGCGACGAGGTGGGCTGTAAGAAAACAGCATTTCCGGCAAAATGATTAAAGTTAAGCTGACGAGCCCAACAGTTCTCAGCATTTTCTACCGAGACTCCAGTCCAGCAGTGATCTTCATCCTTTGGGTATTTTTTATTATAATCGGATGTCATAGTCAGATTTTCAACACCCGCCTCCGATATACGTCCGGCCCATTGATACCGGGAGATTTTAGAAGCTCCCCATTGAGCATCGAGTGCCACGGTAAGCGGTGCATTGAGTGTAACTTTATTTCCATCAACAGAAACAATTGTTCTGTCCCAGGTTACATCAATATCAGTAGGCTTCCAGCCCAATGCACTGATTCCTCCACCATAAATATCACACCCTACGGAAGCAATCCATTTTTCAGATGAAGGACGCGTGATATTCACTCTGTCGCCAGCCTTTAATCCGGTAGTTGACGAAAGTTCCAGTGTTTTTTCATTAACCGGAACATAGGCAGAAACCAAATGGAATGAATCTTTTAAAATACGATTATTTATACCTTCAATATGAAGCACAGCAGACCGGTCAACACCATGTCTGAATAAAACGGTTTCGCGTTTATCCGATCCGCGTAAAACGACACCGGAAGTCCGAATCCATAAGCTTTTGCTCAGGTTAAAAGTGCCTTTATCAAGTAAAACAGCACCGCGAAACCCTTGTTTATTCGGTTTGAGCGACGAAACATAGTCTATGGCACGTTGTATAACATCCGTTGCATCGTCCTCACGTTGCGATACAAAAATCACATTATTTACCGCAGGAATATCCTGCTCCGAAGCTTTATAACCACAATACGAAAAATCAAGAATCCGATTCCCCTTTGCATCTTTCGTATAGGTTATTTTATTGCTTTTGACCTGCAACGGAAAGCTCTGAGCATTTACAGGTAAAAACCAACTTAACGCATAAACAGATAGCGTTAAAAGATAGAATTTAATTTTGTTCATTTCTAGATTAGTTTTCAGAGGTTCAAACTGAAATTACATCAAACTCTTACGACCGGCCAGCGTATCGTGATTGTTTTTCATATCTTTCCAGTCTACTCTTTTCTTAGTATCAATACCATTTATATATTTTTCAATATTTGTATAGCCATCTCCGTTGCAATCTTTCACTGCATCAGTCGGATCATTCGGGTTCAGTCCGTTTGCTTTTTCCCATGCATCGGGCATTCCATCATGGTCAGAATCTACATAAGGTTTTCCTTTATATTCAGGTAAACCACCTACCTGACGGATGTCGGTAATAATTCCTTGTTTGTATGAATCGGCAGGCAAACGACGTTTTACATATTTAGGGATAAACAGCGGAGCATCTTTTACATAAATGGCTTTTCCTGTTTCAACGGTTTTCACCACACGTGCATCCACTGCATCACGCTTAGGGAAAGTTGCACCGGCATTTTCCAACACTAAATTGTAAACTTGCTTCGTATCCCGAATAGTTACCGCGGGCATATCAAAAGCTTTATCTACTCTGATATCTTTTACATAATCAGCTAATTTAAATTCATCGCCCAATTGTACACCACCATCCCAGTTGTCATTAGTCACTTTGGAATTACCTTCAACAATATTTCCGGACACATAGGCTTTTCCGAATGAAGTAGGTCTGTTTTTATCGCGTCCGGCTTCTGGTTTCAACAAACGGTATGAAATAGGTTTATCAAGCGGTGTGATAGGTCCCGGTTTAAAGTAATTGTTGATAATATTGAAGAAACTGTTATGATCACCACCATCGACCGATCTGTTCCACCAGTTATATATAACATTATTGACAAAATTGAAGCCACCATCCATTCCTACCGAGCAATTACGGCTGATATTGGAAGCCCAGAGATTCTGATAGAACATACAATTATGCCCACCAATGGTAGAACCAAAAGCATGATTATAGGTATCCATTCCTTCTGAGAAAATAGAATTTTGAATAGTGATGTTCACCGTTGGGAGTTTTTCACCTTTCCCTTTTGCATCGCGGTCGTAAACATGGCGATAGATTGACATGTTTTCATCCAAACCCCAGCTGGCCGACACATGATCGATCATGATATTCCCGACAGGATTTCCACCCACAGCATCATCTCTGAAACCAACATCCTGCGCTCCACGACGAAAACGAAGATGGCGCAAAATTACATCGTGTGTATCTATAAGGAATGAAGATCCGGTAACACAAACTCCATCGCCCGGAGCAGTTTGTCCTGCAATGGTGACATAAGGAGCACGAACATGAATTGGAGTAGATAAACGAATGATTCCAGAAACATTAAAAACAATAATGCGGGCACCTCCTGTTTCACAGGCTTCTCGGAGTGTTCCGGGACCCTCACTGGCCAATGAAGTTACAGTAATAACTTTTCCACCACGACCACCAGTCGTAAATTCGCCACCACCATAAGCACCGGGAAAAGCAGGAATATCAGCTTTCAAGAGATCTTCGGGCTTTGAAGCCCATGGTCTATACGGGCGACCATTTTCAGCTTCCTGAGTTACAATCGGAAACGCTTTCTGCCATGCCAGGTCGGATTTACGATTTATTTCAGCTTCCTGACGGGCAGCTCTCACTTTGACAGAGTCTGGTAAAATAGGATATTGAGCGTAGAGAGAACCAACGCATGCACCAAAGGCCAATATCGATAAAACTTTCTTCATTCTATTTTAATTATTAGTAAGTAATTATTCTTTTTAATAAAAACGAATGAGAAACTCTTTTGTAATCAGCTAAATCACTTTTTTTTGTATTTATTCATATATTCAGTCGGAGTTTGGCCGTATTTCTTCCTGAAACACTTTCCATAATAACCGGCTTCCTTAAAACCAACAGCAAAAGCAATTTCTGAAATTGTCAGATCGGTATTTTTCAAGAGTTCCAGCGATTTTGTCAGACGCACCTCTTTTATTGTATCAACAGGTGCCAGACCGGTTAAACTTTTTAGTTTTTTGAAGAAAGCCGAACGGCTGATTCCCAAATTATCAGCAATAGAATCGATATTAAAATCACTGTTATCGATATTTTCTTCAATGACCTGATGAATTTTATCCAGAAACTGAATATCTTTTTTTACCAGATAATTTTCGTAAGTATCCTGCTCACCGGTTTGTTCGGTTTTTTCCTGTTTCCATATTTTATCCCTGAACACCTTTCGATCGCTAAGCAACTGTTCAATGCGTGCTATAAGATATTCTTTATTAAATGGCTTGGTAATATAGGCATTAGCACCCATGCTAATAGCTTTCAATTTAGCATCGTCATCATTCTTGGCCGTCAGAATAATTACCGGAATATGACTAACCTGAAAATCATTGCGCATTGCTTGTAACATCTCTGTTCCGGTCATCTCCGGCATCATTTGGTCTGTCACCACAATATCAGGATGATGCAGGTTCACTTTTTTCAGACCCTCCACACCATTTCCTGCCGTATAAACTTTGTACCTATCGTCGAGCTGTAAACGTAACAGGTTGCACAAATCTTTATTATCCTCCACAACCAACAGGGTGGGAAGATCGTTTTTAGTATCATCCTGCTCAGCATCAAATTCATCATCTTCCGTTTCATCATCAACAGCTTCTATTTCTGCATCGCTCACCGTATCGCCCACATAAAAATCAACTTCAGAAGAATTATAATGATCTTTATCCAACAATAATTCAACCGTGAAAACCGATCCCTGATCCGGCTTACTATCAACACGAATGGTACCATGATGCAAGTTCACAATTTCTTTCGAAAGTGCCAACCCTATTCCTGTACCAGGGTAATAGGCATTCTTCAGATTATACGCCTGAAAGAACCGTTCAAAAATCTCCGTTATCTTATTCTGAGGAATGCCAATTCCGGTATCTTCAACCCGGATAAAACAACCTTGCTTATCATCGATAAATCCGGTAGTAACATAAATACTTCCACCCGATTGAGTAAATTTAAATGCATTCGACAACAGGTTACGAACAACAATTTCCAGTTTTTCCTTATCAGCCCACAACGATATTTCGTTATCAAGCAGATGAAACATAAAACTGATCTCTTTCTCTTCAGCCAGCACGCTGAATTCTTTATGAAAAGAGCTAACCAGCGAATTAAGTTCGCATTGCGAAACATGAAGTATCATCTTGCCATTCTGAATCTTGCGGAAATCAAGAATCTGATTGACAAGCTGCAACATTTGACTGGCATTCTTTTCAATCATTGATACATATTGCAATCCTTTTTCAGTCAACTGTTGTTTTTGTTTCAACTCCTGAATAGGGCCCATAATAAGCGTAAGCGGCGTGCGAAGTTCGTGTGAGATATTCGTAAAGAATTTGATTTTCATTTCCGAAACGCGTTGCTCTATATACATTTCATTCCGCATACTGATATAAAACAACACGCCTTTTATCGCAAAATAAATGAGAGCTAAAGTAAGAAGAAAATAAAAGGTTTTTGCCCACCAGGTCAGCCACCATGGAGGTAAAACTATAATTTCGAGTGTTCTTTCGGACTTTAACTGTGTATTGGCTTCGTCTATAGTCTGAACACGAAACAAATATTTACCTGGAGGAATATTAGGATAAGAGGCAATACGATTTCGTGCATTAAAATGCCACTCGTCTTCATAGCCTTCGAGAATATACTTGTACGACACCCGGTTCTGATCCTGATAATTGAGTGCAGCAAACTCAATAACAAAAGTTGACTGTGTATGCTTCAGCGTAATGGAACTGGCATAGCGAATAGATTCTTTCAGTATCGGATCATCCTGAAAACTTTTCAAATTCCGGTTGGATACCAGAAAATCAACTATAAATGTTTTGTATCCATAATTATAAGTTTCAATTTTTTGTGGATTAAATGAAAGAATTCCTTTGCGGTTACCAAACCAAAGTTCGCCCGAATTTAATCGTACGGCACTTTCTTCTTCCATCTGAGCATTAAAGAATCCATCATAACGATCAAAATTACGAAACGATTCCTTTGTCTTGTCAAAACGTGACAAGGCATTTTCGGTTGCAAGCCAAAGAGCGTTTTGATTATCTTCGACTATAGATAAAATAACATCGCTATTCAGTCCTTCTTTCAAACCGTAAGATTTAAATTCAATCTTTTTAGTTTTATGATCGTATCTGACCAGTTTATTCAGTCCACCTCCAAATACACTGATCCATATCTGGGAAGAAGCATCTTTATATAAAACGTAAATATCATTATCGGAGATGTTCGAACCTGCAGCCTCATTTCTATATATTTCAAAATTTATCTGTTCCGGGCTTTTGAAATTACTATCAAACGACATCAGTCCATCACTGGTTCCAACCCAAATCCGTCCATCTTTATCTTCGGCAATATTACGAACTTCCATATAGAGTCCGAATTTAGGATAGTGCCTGAAACAGTTGAATTTATTTTTAAAACTGACAACTCCCTTGTTTGCCGTTACCAGATTCAATCCGCCACCAAACAAAGCTACCCAGATGCGATGATGACTATCTTCGTAAGTATAATAGACTTCATTTCCGGTTAATGAACCCGGATTTCGTTCATCCGACCGAAAGCGGGTAAAATTAAAGCCCAATGCGGACGACGGGTTTCGTTCAGCCCGAACCAATCCGTCACCTTTAGTGGAAAACCATAAATTACCTTTACTATCTTCCATGATATGATATACATTTCCGATATTGTAATTCTTATCACTAAAGGTTTGCTTAATAGCACCGCTTTTATCAAGCCTATACACCTCGGAATTACGGGATGCCACCCAGATGTCACCATTCCGGGTTTGAGTTAATGTTTTTACAGCATAATCGGCTACCGGAGACGGATTAACGACCGGAAAATGAAACAAGCTAAACTGTTCTTTAGGAAAACTAATCTGGTAGATACCATTTGAAGTAGATGTTAACCACAGGATATTATCTTTATCCAACAGAATATCAAAGAATGTTTTCTTCTCTCTATCCTGATTCAATTCAGGTTGTTCGTTTATGTTTGAAAGAGTCATCGTTGAACGATCGAAGCAAACCTGATCACCTGAGGTTGTCAGGATAAACATCCCCAGTTCTTTACCGTCCTGAATTTTGATCGATTTATTTACTTTTCCGGCAGGCAAAACGAGACGGTTACTAAGTCGGTTAAAAGGATCGTAGTAGACTAATGAAGATTGATTGATTTCAAACCAAATCTTATCATAACTATCAATGTATGAATTTGTAACCAGATCGCGTCCTGAAAGAGGAAGCACCTTTATATTATTTGAAGTTCGTTCGTCGAATTCAAAGACACCTTTATTGGCTACGGACACAAACAGGTTTTTTCCATTCTGGCAAATAATATTTTGTATTGTCCCTGCTCCGTGAAACGCAGCTATTTTACTGACACTTCCGTCATAATAATTGATTTTGAAAAGATTTCCTTTGTTATCACCAACCCAAAGTATTTTACCGTACCAATAAGCACAGGAAAACTCCTGACCCGGTTCAGAGCCCATTTTACGGAGTACAAAATCGGAAGGTTTTGATTTGAAACCGGGCCCTTTTTTACAAGAAATTATTTTAAAATCAATCCCGATCCAATTTATATTGCTAGCATCTTCTACCAACAAATTATTCGTCAACTTATGTTCGCGTTTACTCTGCGAATCGTACAACAGCGATACATCCACCTTTCCACCACCTTTCGATGAGGCTTTCAGTAAATCCTTATTTTTAGTAAGCAGTAATAAATCACCCGATTCCATTTTCTGGATTTTGATGATTTTGGGACTTACAGCATATTTTTTCTTGATTTCATTGAATACATCGTAAAAGAGTTCTTTCCGTTTATCGAAAAGATACAATTTATGATCGATGGTTTTCACCCATAAATTACCATCTTTAGCTTCAACAATAGTTTGCAGTTTGTGCGGTGGGATATCGGTATTATAATCGTCACGACTGTTGTAACTCCGGAACTTGACGCCATCGAAACTGGTAAGTCCATACCAGGTACCAAACCACATAAATCCATCGGCATCTTTCAATGCACAAAAAACAGTATTATTTGGCAGACCATCTTCAATGGAATAGTCTTTCACAATGATGTTTTTACCTGCAAAAACCGATTGGAAAGCAACTAACAGCAAGAGCAATAAGAATGACGATTTTTTCATGGATTAACTGATTGAAAAGCTACGTAAGTAGTTACGAGTAAATAGTTACGAGTTACAAGACTGTTTATCTGTATTTTGCTTTTGGAAAATAGATCATTAAATATTATTTATTACTTAGTAGTTACAAGTAAATAGTTCCGAGTTACAAGACGGTTAATCTATATTTTGCTATCGAAAGATAGATCATTAAATATTATTTTTTTGCTTCTAATTAATCATTTCCCGTAGAGAATAAACATAGAAAAATATGAATGTCCTACGGACAATAAACATACATATCTCTTTATTCTATGGATATGTAAGTCCTACGGACTATTTTTCAACTCCTGGTTCGCATTATTTCTTTTATGAACACAAAGATAAATTACATCGAACAGTTTACAATGGATTAATCAAAATAATTTTCCCCAGGGATTATCAGTTCTGAACGGAACAGCCGGAAGTCCTTCCACATTGATAAAATTAGACTGTGCCGCCTCATTCCAAGCAAAACGAACCAATACAGGTTGTTTTACGTTTGGTGACGAAACAATGACTTTATTACCTTTAATATCAGCAATAGCCGGAACAAATTTACCATCAGCTCCGACAATACTAAACCATGTTAG
This sequence comes from Bacteroidales bacterium, assembly GCA_015654525.1. Taxonomy (GTDB): domain Bacteria; phylum Bacteroidota; class Bacteroidia; order Bacteroidales; family Paludibacteraceae; genus Paludibacter. The sequence continues at coordinate 156 of JAATGT010000172.1, read as the reverse complement.
CGTTTTTCCGTCACGACTTTTAAGTCCACTACCAATATTATCGAAGGTTACTTCAATGGTATTGTTCACAATTTTCATCGATTTATAACTCGGACCTGAACAAATCACATCCTTCATTCCGTAGGTTTTATTTAATGCAACCAAACTTAAGCGTCG
>JAATGT010000216.1 GCA_015654525.1 Bacteroidales bacterium | reverse complement strand
TTTATTGAAAACATAAACTCTTCTTTTAAATGACCAGAATGAGAAATTTCACTATCAGGTAGATTAACGTTGTTTTTCTTTATATATAATCTATCAACATTAAAGTATTGGATTGTTGAAAGATAACCAATAGAATCATTGCCCTCAATTTTTAAATATATCAACTCTCCTACAAAATGAGAATTGATTTTTCGTTTTAAGTAATCACTGATTTTTGACATATTATTTTGTTTTAATTTTCTAGTAAAATAAGGAGCTATTCTTGCGACATATCATCAATAATAAATTGTTGAATTTTAGAAACTGAAAGCGTATACATTGCATTATAATTAACTTGAGTAGTTGAACCAATTTCTTCTGTAGTTTTAATACCACTATCACAAAAAGAAATAATTTCGAGAAGTAATTCAATAAGATAATCATAATCGATAAGCGGTGATTCGAGAAAATCCTCTCCGTATTTTGAGAAAAGCATAGCTTTCCCAAGTTTGAAGCTTATTAGATATGTTTTGGCATCATAACATGCATCTCTTATTCTCTCAAAATCTGTATTGAAAACGTTTAATTTCAGTTCAAACTTATCTAATTCAGATTGTCTTAGTTGCGATAATATCAATTTTCGTTGATATTCTAATTCTTTACTTTTTTGTTTCTCTCCCAATTTTTGAATTGTCAAGGTAAGCCATATAAATATTCCGATATTGATTAATGTTAATGTAGGCATTAATACTCCACTAAAATACGATGCGAAATTCACCCAATCCAAAGAATTGCTAGATAACTTACCATTAAATTGAAAGAAATACAGCCCAATGAAGATTAAGATACAAATTAAGCTAAATGATGAGATAATAATAATTGGTTTAATTTTCATATATTATAAGCTTTGTCTTAAAGGTCTAATGCATTCATTGCTCATTTACATTTTCCCTACAAATATACATGTTTATTTTAGTCTTTACTTCCTTGGAATAATTAGTTTTGAATAAATTTAGTTGAAATACAGCAATATGGCTATTTAGGTGTGACTTTTACGGTAACCGATTATTTCCGTACCTTTGCGCAAGCTTTTGAACCAAATGGCTACAGAAGTGTTTTTTACAGAAAACTTTATGCAAACCAACATATATCAACTCACCGATTTTCTTCCTACTACCAAAAAAGAACTGGAACTTCGCGGTTGGAACGAAGTAGATGTGGTCCTTTTCAGTGGCGATGCCTATATCGACCATCCTGCTTTTGGGGCGGCTGTTATCGGGCGCTTACTCGAAGCACAGGGACTACAGGTGGCCATTGTGCCGCAGCCTAACTGGCGCGACGATCTGCGCGATTTTAAAAAAATGGGACGTCCGCGTATGTTTTTCGCCATTTCAGCGGGCAATATGGATTCTATGGTGAACCATTATACGGCCAACAAGCGCTTACGGTCCGACGACGCGTATACCCCTGATGGAAAATCGGGTATGCGTCCTGATTATGCTACCATTACCTATGCCGGCATTATCAAAAAACTATATCCGGAAGTGCCCCTTGTCATCGGTGGAATCGAAGCTTCGCTGCGCCGGTACACACATTACGATTATTGGTCGGATAAACTTATGCCAAGCATTTTGGTCGATTCCAAGGCAGATTTGCTCATTTATGGGATGGGAGAGAAGCCCATAGTTGAACTGATAAAACAGATTCGCGAAGGTAAAACCTTCAAAGAGATGACAAACATACCACAAACCTCGTTTTTATCGAAGGAAATTCCGGCTCATCCGAAATGGAAAGACCTGGAACTGGTTTCGCACGAGGTTTGCCTGAAAGATAAAAAGTTATATGCTTCCAACTTCAAGCATATCGAAAAAGAATCGAATAAATACGAGGCCAACCGGCTGTTGCAAAAAGCGGGCAACCGCTGGGTAATAGTCAATCCGCCCTACGAACCTCTGAAAGAGGCCGAACTGGATGCTTCATACGATTTGCCCTATACACGGGTACCGCACCCCAAATACAAAGGCAAGACTATTCCAGCCTACGAAATGATTAAGTTCTCGGTAAATATGCACCGCGGATGTTTTGGTGGCTGCTCGTTCTGTACCATTTCGGCTCATCAGGGCAAACATATTGTGTCACGTTCCAAAGAATCGATACTGAATGAGGTGAAAAAGATTACCGCTATGCCCGATTTCAAGGGCTATCTGAGCGATTTGGGTGGCCCCTCGGCCAATATGTACAAGATGAAGGGAAAGAACCTGTATATCTGCCGACAATGTCAAAAACCTTCCTGCATTTTTCCGAAGCCTTGCTTTAATCTCAATACCGATCATACGCCTTTGCTGGATATTTACCGCTCGGTTGATCAGTTACCGGGTATTAAGAAGTCATTTATCGGCAGCGGCGTACGCTATGACATTTTGCTGACCGACCCTAAAAATGTGGAAGTAAACAAAAGCCACGAGGAATATATCCGCGAACTGATTACCAACCACGTTTCCGGACGGTTGAAGATTGCTCCCGAGCATACGTCAGACGCGGTGCTGAACCTGATGCGTAAGCCCAGTTTTGCCTATTTTGGCGAGTTTAAAAAGAAATTTGAACGAATCAACCGGGAGGCAGGACTGAACCAGCAACTGATTCCGTACTTTATTTCGAGCCACCCGGGTTGCCATAACGAAGATATGGCCGAACTGGCAGCGCTGACCAAGAGTTTCGACTTCAAGCTGGAACAAGTGCAGGATTTTACCCCTACACCCATGACGCTGGCTACCGAAATTTATTACTCGGGCTATCATCCTTATACGCTCGAGCCCGTTTTCACCGCCAAAAGTAAGGACGAAAAGTTGGAACAACGTAAATTCTTTTTCTGGTACAAGGGGGAATATAAAAATCAAATCATCAAAGATTTGAACCGGATGAAACGCCCTGACTTACTGAAAAAACTCTTCGAACGGTAAACCAAAAGCAAGCGAATAAGAGTTGTAAAGTAGTAAGTGAAAGAATATAGTGTCGTACCTACGGAACTTTTTTGTCCTTAAATGACAATTGAGTTCCATATGCTTCGTAGGTACAACCTATTTATAAAGATCAACAATACGACTACAAAAACGCCACATCAACAGGCCACTCCTATAGGAGCTTATGTTTGTTGTTTATGGATGTTGTTACAAACAGGATGCTCCTCCGGAGCTAAAACATGCTTCTGAATAGGTGTTGTTATAAATATGCTGCTATAGCTCTGTTTAAATGTAGCATAAGAATAGGAAAAAAAGGAAATCAACTAATAACCCATTCGCAATATATCCGAAGCTCCGTAGGAGCAATCTGTTTGTAGCATTGATTGGTTATCCATCTATAAGCTCCTATAGGAGCGACCTGTTGATTTGGCATTTAGATGGTGTTTTGCGTTTTAAAAAGACATTTGTGACAGCGCCTCTTTCAGATCAGTCACCGGACGCTGGCATTGCTTGTTCCGGCACACATAGATGGTGGTTTGTCCTTCAACCAGTTTTGCGCTCAGTAAAACCGACTTTTCTTCGGTCTTTCCACCCGACAAAAACACATCGGGCAAATAATAGCTGTCAAATTCTTTTCGCAGGGCTTCGCAATTTTCGCCAACAATAGCTATTTCGTAGGGTTCGCGTGCCAACCAGCCCATCAACATGTCCCAGTTAGCATAATAAGCAGCACTTTCCAGTGCGTGTTCCTTCACATTACCCAGCATCTTTCGGGCCATTTCCATATATTCATCGTTGTAAAAATAATGCCCCAACTGATACAGATTCTTAGCCATTTCGGAGTTAGACGAAGGAATAACATTGTCCGACAGTTCCATCTTGCGGGCTATCAACGAAGCGTCGAGGTTCGAAGTGTAATAAAACATAGCACTCGCAGCATCGTAAAAATGGGCTATGGCATAAATCATGAGCTCGTGCGCTTCCTCCAACCACTTGTAATCAAAGGTAGCCTGATAGAGACTTATAAAAGCCTGAATCGTGAAAGCATAATCATCCAGAAAAGCATTGATAGTGGCCTTTCCGTTTTTGTAATTCCGGTTCAACCTACCATCGCTTTGTTTTATTTTGCTGTTGATAAATGCAGCACTACGCAATGCCATGTCGAGGTATTGCTGATCGTCAAACACCCGGTAAGCATCCACACAAGCCTTGAGCATAAGTCCGTTCCATCCGCAAAGTATTTTATCGTCCAGTCTCGGCCGAACACGGCTTGACCGTTCGTGCAACAAAGTGGCTTTTGCTCCCGAAACAAATTCGGACAATTCGGCTTCGGTCAACTTATATTTCTCGGCCATTGCCGCATCGGTTTGCTTTTTAAACAGAATATTCTGGCCGTTCTCCCAGTTGCCGGATTCAGTGACATTGTAATAATCAATAATAAATGCGGCATTAAGCCCCAGTGCTTTCTGTAATTCGTGTTTGGTCCAGGTGTAAAACTTACCCTCTTCGCCCTCGCTATCGGCGTCAAGCGAAGCATAAAAACCACCTTCGTTCGAAGTAAGCTCACGCAACACAAAGTCCAGCGTTTCGCTTACAATTGTTTTATACGCTGCATTCCCGCTTTCTTGATAAGCAGCTGTGTACAAACTTACCAGTTGTGCATTATCGTACAGCATCTTTTCAAAATGAGGAACCTTCCAGTAGGCATCGGTGGAATAGCGCGATAAACCACCGCCAACCTGATCGTAAATACCCCCTGCTGCCATTTTATCCAGGGTGAGCGTAACAGCCCGCAGTGCATCTTCATTGTGGGTGAGGTAATAATACTGCAATAAAAACTGCATTCCTACCGGCAGTGGAAACTTAGGAGCACCCGCCGAGCCACCTTCGCTGTAATCGATGCTACCTTTCCAGCGCGAAAAGATTTCGTCCAAATCATCGAGACTAAAATCCTGTACTGCAGTGCTGGCATAAATCATCTCATTGTTTTGAACACCTTCGGTGAGATGTTTTGCCTGTTCTTCAGCCTTATCGGGATGCTCGGTCACAAATTGCGAAACCTGCGTAAGCATATCTACCCAATGATCCTTAGGAAAATACGTACCTCCGTAAATGGGACGACCATCGGGCAGGCTGATGCAATTAAGTGGCCAACCGCCTCTTCCGGTAAGCAACTGCACGGCATTGATGTATATCTGATCAATGTCAGGCCGTTCTTCCCTGTCTACTTTAATAGCCACAAAATGCTCGTTCATATAGTTTGCCACCTCTTCGTTTTCGAAGCTCTCGTGCTCCATCACATGGCACCAGTGGCAAGCGGCATAACCAATGCTGACAATAATCAGCTTATTCTCTCTTTTAGCCTTATCCAGTGCTTCCTCACCCCAGGGATACCAGTTTACCGGATTGTGGGCGTGCTGTAACAGATACGGACTGCTCTCGTGTATCAGTTGGTTGGTATATTTATGTTGTTCTGTTGACTTCATTTTATCGGTTTTATGTTTGCGATAAAACGAATACGCAGGCAAAAGGTTTTAAACCAACAAAAAAAGCGATCATCTAAAGTTCAGATGATCGCTTTATGGGAATAAACAGCTTTGCGTAATTTTACTCGTTGACGCTTACCGTCAATTTCACTTCAATATTTCCTCTTGTTGCATTAGAATAAGGACAAACCTGATGTGCTTTTTCAACAAAATCCTGTGCTTCTTCCTGACTGATATTCGGAATATTCACAGCCATCTCCACTGCTAAACCAAAACCTCCGTTCTCTGTTTGCCCAAGACTTACCTTGGCAGTAACGCTGGTTTCGCCTGTCTTTATTCTGGCTTGTTTGAGAATCAGGTTTAGTGCACTGTCGAAACAAGCTGCATAACCGGCAGCAAACAATTGTTCCGGATTGGTATTTTCATCATCGCGTCCGCCTAAAGCCTTGGGCATTCGTACCTGAAGATCCAACACGCCGTTATCTGATTTTACATGGCCGTTACGGCCTCCTGTTGCAGTAGCTACTGCCGTATACATTGTTTTCATTTTGATTTTTATGTTTTTAATGGTTAGAATATTATTTTTCGGATTTTATGAATACTCCGGTACTCCAAAGAGCCCAAACCACTAACACCGGCTGAAAAAACAACCTTGCCAATCTAAGTCCATCTGTATTTAAACCAAAAGCACTCACGTGGTTTATATATTGGGATATATTTCCGGGAAATACCAGTATAAAGAAAATAGCAGCAAGCATTCCGATATTCCTTTTCTGTTTTAGAAAAAAGATAAGAGATAGTCCCAAACTGATTTCAACTATACCGGAAAGAATTACCACCAGATCCGGATTGAGAGGAACCCATTGAGGAACCTGAGCCAGAAACTCTACCCGATTAAATGTAAGGTGACTAAAACCTGCAAATGCAAGAAAAGCACCCAGTAGTATGCGAAAAATATTTTGGAGTGAAGAGGTAGTCCTCATTATTTTGATTTATTGATGGTCTGCTACAATTATTGTCACTTATCTGTACTAATTTTCAGTGTGCGGTGTTCTGAATTGATACTGAATTATGCCCGACGGTCAGTCTGTAGATCATCGGGCATAATTAGTTTACTTCAACATTTTTATCAGCTCTTTAGCTGCAGCTTCGGAAGATCCCGGGTTCTGTCCGGTAATCAACAAGCCATCTACTTTTACGTACGATCCCCAATCGGGACCTTTACTGTAGTTAGCGCCCAGCTTTTTAAATTCATCTTCCAGTAAAAATGGCACTACCTTAGTTAGTTGTACGGCTTCTTCTTCAGAGTCCGAGAATCCGGTAACATTTTTGCCTTTTACCAACGGTTCTCCGTTTGGCAACTTCGTTTTAATCAAAACCCCGGGAGCATGACACACAAAAGCAATCGGTTTCTGTTGCTTGTAGAAGTTCTCTATCAAAGCAATGGAGTTGGCGTCATTGGCTAAGTCCCACAACGGACCGTGTCCACCGGGATAAAATACGGCATCGTAATCTTCTACCTTTACATCAGCAAGCTTTACTGTGTGCGCCAGCTTTTACTGCAATGCAGCATCACCATCAAACCGGCGTGTTGCAGCTGTCTGAGATTCCGGTAATGCACTCTTAGGATCGATAGGAGGTTGACCACCCAGCGGCGAGGCCAGGGTGATTTGTACTCCGGCATCAGCCAGTACATAATAAGGAGCAGCAAATTCCTCAATCCAAAATCCGGTTTTGTGTCCGGTATTGCCCAAATCGCTATGCGATGTCAATACTATTAATACTTTTAGAATT
>JAATGT010000128.1 GCA_015654525.1 Bacteroidales bacterium | reverse complement strand
TCAGGGGATTTAGGGACGGTATTAAAGTCTATTTTCCGCCCCAAGCCCCTAAAGGGGATGTTAAATAGTATCGTCTTTGAAAAATTAAAATGGTACATTATATTCATTCCATTACTTAGTATTGTTCAATAATTACACATTTACACATTATTTACACTTCACACAATTCAACAATTACACGATTCAACACCCTATATGGCTGAAAAAACACTTTTAGAAAAATTAGAAGGATTGCAACATAAGTTCGAAGAGATTTCGACACTAATTACCGACCCTGCGGTTATTGCAGATATGAAACGGTACGTGAAACTCAACAAAGAGTATCGCGAGCTGGAACGTATCATGCAGGCACAACAGGAATATAAAACAGCCTTATCGCATTTAGCCGAAGCCAAAGAGCTAATGAATAGCGAGACCGATGCCGAAATGCGTGAAATGGCTAAAGCTGAAATTGATGAGTTGGAACCCAGAATTCCGGAAATGGAAGAAAACATCAAGTTGCTGCTTATACCTGCCGATCCTGAAGATAATAAAAATGCCATTGTCGAAATTCGTGGTGGAACAGGAGGAGATGAAGCAGCAATTTTTGCAGGCGATCTTTTCCGCATGTATACTAAATACTGTGAAACCAAAGGTTGGAAAATAGAAATAACAAATATTAGCGAAGGTACCTCGGGTGGTTACAAAGAAGTTATCTTTACCGTTTCAGGCGAGAATGTATACGGAACCTTGAAATACGAATCGGGAGTACACCGCGTGCAACGCGTACCACAAACCGAAACACAGGGACGTGTTCATACCTCTGCTGCCACTGTAGCAGTACTTCCTGAAATGGAAGAATTTGATTACGAGCTGAAGGAATCGGATGTGCGGGTGGACACATTTTGTTCATCGGGTGCGGGTGGACAATCTGTAAACACCACTTATTCAGCTATTCGGTTGGTGCACATTCCTACAGGCACTACAGTACAATGTCAGGATGAAAAATCGCAACATAAAAACAAAGCCAAGGCAATGAATGAGCTTCGGTCGCGCTTATATGCCGTTGAACATCAAAAATACTTAGACGAAATAGGCTCAAAACGCAAGACTATGGTTTCCACCGGTGACCGTTCGGCTAAAATCCGTACTTATAACTATCCGCAGGGCCGTATTACCGATCACCGTATCAATTTTACCATTTATAACCTGTCTGCTTTTATGGCCGGCGATGTTCAGGGAGTAATTGATAAACTGATTGTAGCTGAAAATGCAGAAAGACTCAAGGAAAGTGAACTATAAAACGATATTTGCTCCCTTCGGTTGCGTTATTAGCTTCGCGATATTAGGTAGTTATTTGCTCCCTGCGGTCGCGATATTAGCTTCGCGATAGTTGCCTGCGGCGTTACAATGGTCGGATTATTCTTTATAATGCTTTATAATTATATTGTTATACAATTACACTATTAAACCATTACACCTTTACACAATTAAACATTACACCCTTTACACCATACACCAGATTATGACCAAACAAGAACTTTTTGAAAACATACAACGCAAAAAATCATTTCTTTGTGTTGGACTGGACACCGACGTAAATAAAATTCCCGAACACTTATTCAACGAATCGGAAGATCCTATTTTTGCATTCAACAAAGCCATTATCGATGCCACAGCCGATCTTTGCGTGGCATATAAACCAAATCTTGCTTTTTTTGAAAGCCTCGGTCTGCAAGGTTGGGAAGTGTTGGAACGTACGGTAGATTATATCCGCGAAAACTATCCAGATCAGTTTATTATTGCCGATGCCAAACGAGGCGACATAGGAAATACCTCTGCCATGTATGCCCGTACATTTTTTGGTAATATGGATTTCGACTCTGTTACCGTAGCACCTTACATGGGCGAAGATTCGGTAACTCCTTTTCTTACTTACGAAGGCAAATGGGTTACCCTACTCGCTCTGACATCCAACAAAGGAGCTTACGACTTTCAGTTTATAAAAGATGCCGAAACCGGAGAACACCTGTTTGAAAAAGTGCTGAAAACATCGCTTGCCTGGGGAACGGACGAAAACTTAATGTATGTGGTAGGTGCCACCAAAGCTGAAATGCTGACTGATATCCGTACTATTGTTCCCGAACATTTTTTGTTAGTTCCGGGAATTGGCGCACAAGGTGGAAGCTTACAAGAAGTAGCTAAATATGGTCTTACCAGCACCTGTGGATTGCTGGTTAATTCATCGCGTCAGATTATTTATGCATCGTCCGAAGCCGACTATGCCAAAGCAGCCCGCCTCGAGGCTGAAAGAGTTCAGGCTGAAATGGAACAAATCCTTTTTCAAGCTAATTTGATTCAATAAATTTTTCTAAATATCAACACAACAAAGCTCTTAACCTGAAAAGATTAAGAGCTTTGTTGTATTGATGATTTACATCATCTGCTTTTGTAATCATGAAAAATAGAGCAAGCATATTTCTGCGATAGCCTCTAATTGTATTGACTAAAAGACAAGTATTTTACTCAATTATTGCATAAACTTTCATTATGGACAGCATACAGCTACCTCGAAGACTAATCGAAGGAAAGATACAGCTAAGCAAAATGAAAAAACGAAAGAATATACGTAAAATACAAATAAATATTCAGAACAAACAGATACTAAAGAATAAATTACAAACCTGCCTGCAACTTGAATAATTCTTCCCTATTCCAGCAATAATAGTACTATTGAACAAAATAATCAAACAAAACCTTTCAAACAATTCAATTATTATTCCTACTCCACTCTTCAAATAAATACTTTCCAATAGGTATTTAGAGCTTAACATCAAAGTCCACTATTACAGGCATGAAAAATCAATAAATAAACAAAGCCCGGTAATAATGATGAAACACAGATGTAACAATAACTAAACATTGAGACACTACATTTGCAAACTAATCCAATAGACTAAAAAAGTTAGCAATGGTTCTCACTGAAAAAGAAGAATTGGAATTACTAAAGGACGCTTGCAGGCAGTCTTTTGAAGTTCTTTATCATCGATATAGTGGCAAACTGTACAATTTTATGATGAAGGTTTCGAAAGGCGATAGTTATACTGCAGAAGAGTTGGTTCAACAGACTTTTATCAGAGTGTGGGAAAACCGTGAAAATGTAAATCCAGAAAAATCATTTATTTCATACCTATGTACTATCGCAAAAAATATGCTCTTGAATAAATATGAACATCAAACAATTCAATTCATTTATGAAGAATATATAAAAGCAAAAGTAACTGACAATAAAAACATTACAGAAGAAGAAGTTGATAGAAAACTATTAGAAGAGTATATAGATAAACTTACGGATAAATTACCTCCTAAGCGAAAAGAAATCTTTGTTTTGAGCCGAAAAGAAGGGCTTTCAAACAAACAAATTGCACAAAAACTCAATATTTCAGAAAGCACTATTGAAACGCAGTTATCTAAAGCACTTTCTTTTATGAAAGATCAGCTAAAACTACATTACGATCATATTCTAGCAATACTTATTACATTGATAATAATTTAACCTTAAATTCATATTACAGAGTAGTGAAAATACAATTGGCAACTGTATATCATTATATAGTACAGACATAGTATGCAAAAAAAAGAATGTATTGAAATAGCTGAACGCTATATTCAAAATCGGGCTAACCAAGATGAAGTTAAGCGTTTAAATCTTTGGATTAAAAACAATCAGGAAATTTCCTCGTGGCTTGAGCTAGAAATTAAAGTTTCATCATCAACAATTGATAATGACGTACAAACACGTATGTTCAGAAATATTGAAAATAGAATAGATATCAAAGACAGAACCAACAATGAGAAACAAAATCGTTTTCAGTTGAATAAGTGGATACATGTCGCTGCCATGTTTATACTGCCCTTATTAACGGCTGCCGGAGTGTACTTTTATATGTCTCAGGATAAAACTTCACCCGCTCAGTTAGTCGTAGCTGTAGAACGGGGACAAAAAGCCAATATCACCTTGCCCGACGGAAGTAAAGTCTGGTTGAATTCTCAATCCAGCCTTACCTATTCCACCAATTTCAATGTAAAGAAAAGAGAATTAAAACTAGATGGTGAAGCTTATTTTGAAGTGATTCACAATCCAAATAAACCTTTTATAGTTCAAAGCCATGATATATCTGTAAAAGCATTGGGTACAGCTTTTGGAGTGAAAGCATACAACGAAGACAAACTTATTTCTTCAATCTTAATGAAAGGCAAAGTACTGGTTACAACTCCCGATGGAGAAGCTATTCTGAAACCAAACGAAAGAATAATATATGACAAGACTAAACATAAAAAAGCACAAAGTACCGTGGCGAATGCAACTGACTTCACAGGTTGGATTCATAATGAATTGCGGTTTGAAGATGAGTCACTAAGTGATATTGCCAAAACCATTCAACGGATCTACAATGTAGAAGTTGTATTTGCGTCGGAGAAACTTAAAAGCCAACGTTACACCGGGACGATCAATAATAATAGTTTAGAGAATGTGCTTAACATTATTACCTTAACTTCGCCGGTTTCGTTTCAAATAAACAACCAGCAGGTTACACTCTCAGAAAATAATAAGCCCAAACAGAACATCCCATAAAATACTGAATGCTATTGGAAACTAAATGAAACAGCAAGTTGATATTAATTCGGCTTGCTGTTTTTCTGTTTATAACACATATTAAATATTTATTACAGATAGTGAAAGAACTGTTCCTAAATGTATACCGAATATCCAGAAGGAAATTCTAATGTTTAATATTACAACAATGAAAAAGAAAAGGAAAATTATTACAAAACCACTAAAAAAGAAGATGCTCAAGGGCTGTTTTTACCTTCTCCTTGTACTGTTCTCAACCAGTTTGAGTGCACAAATCACGGTCGATGTAAAGAGTCAATCGTTGAAAGAAATCCTAAAAGTTATAGAAACAAAAAGTCAGTATCGTTTTTTCTATAACGAAGGTCTTAAAGGTCTCGATAAGGTAACATCATTACAAGTCAACAACGCATCTATCGAACAAACGATGTCATCTCTTCTGACAAATACAGGCATTAATTACAAACAAGAAAAAAAACACCTCGTTGTGCTTGTTGCAAAAGAGAAGTCAAACGAAAGCGGACTCAGAAAAATTTCCGGTAAAATAACAGACGCAAACGGAGACCCTATTATTGGGGCAAATGTATTAATTAAAGGATACGGAACCGGTTCGACTGCTGATGCCAACGGTCGATACACATTGGAAGCGCCGGAAGGTGCCATTCTCCATGTTTCGTTTATCGGTTATAATGCAGTTGACGTGAAGATTGATGGCAAAACAGAAATTAATGTTTTATTGAATGATAATTTAAAAACATTGGACGAAGTAGTAGTTGTTGGTTACGGTAGCCAAAAGAAAGCCAATCTGACGGGTGCTGTCGATTATGTCTCAAGTAAAGTATTCGAAAACCGCTCGGTATCGAATGTTACACAAGCATTGCAAGGTGCAATTCCCAACCTGAACATTACCCTTACAGATGGAAAACCATTGCGTTCGGCCAGTTACAATGTCAGAGGGACAACCTCCATCGGACAAGGCGGAAATGCGCTGGTACTGATTGATGGTGCAGAAGGCGATCCGGCAATGCTGAATCCGAATGATATTGAATCAGTATCCGTATTAAAAGATGCATCTTCGGCTGCTATCTACGGTTCACGCGGTACCTTCGGAGTGGTGTTGATTACTACGAAAGGTGCTAAGCAAGGTAAAACGATAGTAACCTATTCTTATAACTCTACCTATGGACAACCGGTAAATGTACCTGATATTGTAGAGGACGGCTATACGTATGCCTCTATGTTTTATCAGGCGTATTACAATGCAAGAAATGCAAATCCTGCCAAGTTAAACAAGACACAAATCTTTTCAACCAGTTGGTTGAGCGATTTTAAAGCAAGAAAAGACGCAGGAAACACACAAAATTATGACGTTGTAAACGGAGCCTATGTCTATTATGGCAACGAGAATTATTATAAGGCGCTATACAAAAAATCTACTTCTGCACAAGATCATAACTTTTCTATAAACGGCAATATGGGCAAAGTGGATTATTATTTGTCTGGTCGCTATTATGGCTATGATGGTCTTTTTAAATACAATTCGGACAAGTACAAAACATACAACATTCGGGCTAAGGAATCGCTGCAGGTTACCGATTGGTTGAAAGTTACAAACAACACCGATTATTCAAAACTTCAGTATCACAATCCTATCAATGTGGGTGAAGGCGGTTCTATCTGGAGAAACATTGCAGACGAAGGACATCCAAGCAGTCCGATATTCAATCCGGACGGAACTCTGACCTATTCGGCAGCTTATACAGTAGGTGATTTTATCTATGGAAAAAACGGAATAGATACAGATAACCGTATTCTCAAAAATACAACTTCAGCAACCGCCTCTTTCCTGAAAGACCAGCTGCATTTGAACGGTGATTTTACCTTCCGAACCACGGATAATAATGCCACGCAGATAAGAGTTCCGGTTCCTTACAGTACTTCACCGGGCGTAATTAGCTATTTAAGCAGCAATTATAACGACATAAAGTTAACCAATCAACGATATGATTATATGTCAAGCAATATTTACGCTGATTTCGCAACCAAAATTGCTGAAAAACATGCTATCAAAGCAATGGTGGGTTACAACTTCGAACAGCAGAAATATAACAGCATTGCCACACAACGCAACGGTCTGTTGACGCAAGATGTAACCAATATTAACTTGGCTTTGGGACAAACCTATATAACTTCGGGGAGTTATAACAAGTGGAGTACAACAGGTTTCTTTTCACGTGTAAACTATGCATTTGACGATCGTTATTTATTCGAATTTGACGGACGTTATGACGGTTCTTCTAAATTTCCGACTAACCAGCAATGGGGATTCTTTCCTTCGGCATCGGTAGGTTGGAGAGTTTCTGAAGAACCTTTCTGGCATGTGAACCCCAAACTAATCTCTGATTTGAAAATCAGAGGATCATACGGTTCTTTGGGAAATGGAAACATTGATCCTTACAAATATCAGGAACTCTTAGCTATCAGCACATCGGGTAGAATGCTAAATGGTGTAAATAATCAGATTACAAGTTCTCCTGCTGTTATTCCCACCGGGTTAACATGGGAAACTGCTTCCACTGCCAATATTGGGTTAGACTTTGGTATGCTCAGCAACCATTTACATTTCACCGGAGATGCTTATATCCGTAAAACAAAAAATATGTACACCACGGGCCCAACTCTTCCCGATGTGTTTGGCGACAACTCGCCGAAGGGTAATTATGCCGACCTGACCACCCGCGGTTGGGAAGTATCTTTAAGTTATGCCAATAATTTCCGGTTAGCCGGCAAACCTTTTAATTATCAGATAAAGGGAACCTTGTCCGATTATTTGTCTAAAATTGATAAATACAACAACGCAACAGGAAGTTTGAGCGATTATTATGCAGGTCAAACAGTCGGCGAAATTTGGGGTTACCATGTTGAAGGATTATTCAAAGATCAAGCTGATATCGATAACCATGCAAAACAAAAATTACTTTATGCTTCATCTGATGGGCTAATGCATCCCGGAGACATAAAATTTGGTGACTTGGATAATAGCGGAACGATTGACTATGGCACAAATACACTTTCAAACCATGGAGATTTAAAGGTTATTGGTAACACAACTCCCCGTTATACCTACAGCTTTACACTAAGTGCCGACTGGAATAATTTTTTCTTTTCAGCCTTTATTCAAGGTGTAGGTCATCAGGATTGGTATCCAAGCAGCGAAAGTATATTCTGGGGACAATATAACCGTCCATATAATAACATCCCCTCATGGCAAATGGGCAATATCTGGTCGGCTAGTAATCCCAACGCCTATCTTCCCCGTTATGTTGGATACAATAACATGATTGCCCGGGGTGGTTTTTCAAACGACAGGTATTTACAAAATGTGGCCTATTGCCGCTTAAAAAATCTTCAAATCGGATACAATATCCCCAAACAATTGATTGCGCCATTGAAAATACAAAATATTCGTATTTATGTATCGGGTGAAAATCTCCTTTGCTTTTC
>JAATGT010000246.1 GCA_015654525.1 Bacteroidales bacterium | reverse complement strand
ACTGATATGCCTACTATTTCGAATCCGTTATTGCCATATTGTTTGTACAGATCCCGCATGTTCGGGAACTGTCTTCGGCAAGGGGCACACGCGCTGTACCAGAAATCAATCAGTGTATATTTATTACGGAAGAAAAATGCCGAGGCTAATTTTTCGTTGTTCTTATTTTGGCAATCGATGATTGGAAATGGCTGACCAACTGAAAGTTGCTTGCCTATTTTTAATTTTTTACCTAAAACTTTGCCAGCATACCCTTCTCGGAGTGTATTCGAAAATGCGCTGTAGATAGAATCGAAGATGGGCTCGTAGCCCCAACTCATTAAAGAAATAAGGTTCCAAAATGCAATCTTTGAATTGGGATTCTTTTGGGTATATGCCAATAATGTGCTGTCGCTTTCTCGGTACATTGCATCTCTTTCTTTAATCACTATATTGCTTATGTCTTTAGGTAATTGATAATTGTAATGCTTAAGTAAACTATCGTATTTTTGAAAAATAAAGTTACTCTTTGCTATTGTCTTTTGAGAAAAATGACCTTTTTGGGATATTCCTCCTGCATGGTCTTATTGCTCACCTTTGGTACTGTTTGGAAGGAATCTATATTGATAGAAATAGTTTGCAGTCCTTTTTCGATGACGAAATCTGGCGTGCAACGATTACCGAAAACCAAAAATACTCCTTGCGCCTCTGGGATGTATCCGGAAATGGAGAATTTCTTATCCTTCACTTGAGCTACCAATTTTTCTATTTTATTGGGGAGGTAATCAGAATGAAAACAGAGAGAAACTTTTCCGGAATCCACATTGATAGTGCCATCTATTCTGAAATTTGATGCCTGTTTGTTTTGAGCCGTTAAACTGACTATCGATAAGAACAAAGAAAGAGAGAATATTAAATGCTTTTTAATTTCATTAGTATTTTAAATATAACTTCATGCTGTAGAAAATTTAGTATAATTGGTTGTCAACATTCTCCACACTTTTTTCTCAAGCACGCCCGCAAAATAGCTATAGCAACCGAGAATGGCTCAAATCATTTATATTCAGTGTTGAATGGATTCAGAATACACCGTAAAAATATTAGTTTAAAATATAGTCATCTAATTCTTTCAGTTAAATGAATATAATAAGATCGCTTTTGTCCCATGGATTCGCCCCTTTTATGAGTAGCTTTTCATAAAAAGGGGGAAATCCATTAGACGTATGATTCAAAAAAATAACTATTTTTGCAGACGAGTTACACGCTACGAACTAAAGGTCTTTGCCCCATGAGAAGACTGGTACATTTCATTGTGATACAGACGGTACATTTGGTGTGATATAATCTGCTCAACTTCCATCCTATCTAAATAATGAAATCTTAAACCAAACAATTCGATCTGTTAAATTTGGGCTATTGATTTTCTCTCCTTAAATTACCTGCAAACCTGCAAATCTCCCCGCTTTTTGAAAGTCCTTCCAACACCACCGAATAGTTATTTGCCGGATCAGCCGTATAAAATTTTACATGAACAGTTCCCACACTATCAGTTTCGAGTTCCGGATTCCAATAAATAGTAGTACGCAAATCGGCTTTATCACTTATACGAACGCTGTCAACATCATATCTTGGTACATAAAACTCTGCCGGTTTTTGATAGCCTAACGGCGTAACCTTCGTTAAGCTTATTGGTTTTTCTGCTTTCCGATCCTCCACTTTCTTGAGCCTAATTACAATCATACGATCTAACTTAAACAACGAGATAGACTCCACATCATCTGAGTTTAAATACCTTAAAGCATCTGCGCCTGTTCCCGCGCCCGACATACCATCAATATAAACACTTAATTCCAGACCTCCATCTATCGTAAGATGAATTTTGTTGTGTCCATCTATATAGAAATTACCGACTATCACTATTGGTAAAATCTGCAAAATATTTTGACCTGGAAATTGCTTTATTTTTTCTGATGTTATCAAGGCATCCTCACTTCCCGGATAAAAATAAGAACTGGTGAAATTATTTTCTTTTTTTGCAGCCGTCACAATTACTTCATCCAGATGAATAACCCGCATACCTCCCTCTATAAAGTACTTTTCTTTGCTTTGTTTGAAATATTCATTCTGCTCCACCGAAGCCACATTGACTTTTAGAGGCGTTGGAATATAAATGCTTGGCTTAGGGAACACATCGGAATCAGGAATTATCTCTACGTCTCCCAGCGTTTTTTTCTTTTTAGCTTTTAATATAAATGATGAACTATCAGGAAATTGAATCCCATCTATCGAATAACGCCCCAAACTATCTGTTTGCACTAATTTAATGTTGGGACTATTGGACGGAATCATAATTATCCCACATTTTTTGGAGGGTCTATTAAACAGGTTCATTACTTTCCCTGAAAGCACTTGCCCCGCTTCCAAATAGAATTTGGATGGTTGGTACGAGGCTTTTACAATATCTGCTGTATTAAAACGCCGCCAGCCCTGAGTCAACATTAATACATCTGTTTTTTCTCTGGTGGCTGTATTATCATCCAGTAAATAGGTTTCCGGTTCTTCAACATACCCTTTAATATCTGAAGTCAATAATAAGTTACTGATAATATTATCTGCCAACGAATCCTGTTTTACAGTATGTTGGTCAGTAACACTAATTGCAAAGTTTCCTTTCACCGGATTTCCTTGGGGCGAAAGAACTTTAAAATCCAGATTCACCAGCTCCCGTTT
>JAATGT010000074.1 GCA_015654525.1 Bacteroidales bacterium | reverse complement strand
TATGTCTAGCGGGCAACAAAAGAAGGCACTCTTGCTATATCTGATAAATCAAAAACCACAATATATCGTACTCGACGATGTGTATAGCAATGTAGACAAACAGACACAACAGTTTATTGACAATGAGCTAACACAATTAGGTGAGTCCACCTTATTAGTTCAGCTATTTTTCAGAAAACGGGATTTATTACCTTGCATAGACATGGTTTATTCGGTAAATGAGAACAACGAAATAACCGCCTCACAACAAGCCAACCTTTTTTTTGCTTCGAACCAATCAGACTCCATAAATCCGATACTGTTTAGCCTTCCGAAAATGTATAGTGAGAATCATATAAATGTAGATCCTTTGGTGCAACTAAATTCAGTATCGGTTCACTACGGTACCAAAAATGTATTGGACAATGTTCAATGGACTATAAAAAGCGGTGAGTTCTGGCAACTTGTAGGCCCCAATGGTGCCGGTAAAAGTACCTTGATTTCAATGATAACCGGCGATAATCCCCGCGCCTACGGACAAGATATGATTTTGTTCGGACGAAAAAAAGGTTCCGGAGAATCAATATGGGACATAAAACGTCAGATTGGCTACTTCACACCTTCCATGATTGAACAATTTACCCGGGTTGACACAGTGGAAAACATGATTATTTCAGGGTTAAATGACTCTGTCGGATTGTACATAAATCCGTCCGACATACAAAAAGATATTGCCAAAAACTGGATGGAAAGTTTAGGCTCTGCATACAAAAACAGAACATTTCAAAGTCTTTCGTTGGGGCAACAACGCATGGTGATGGTGGCAAGAGCTATGGTGAAATATCCGCCTCTACTCATTCTCGACGAACCTATTATTGAGTTGGATGACGAAAATAGCAAACTGTTTATCGAAATGGTGAACGCTATAGCCGCCGAAAAGAAGATAGCT
Organism: Bacteroidales bacterium; assembly: GCA_015654525.1. Lineage (GTDB taxonomy): Bacteria > Bacteroidota > Bacteroidia > Bacteroidales > Paludibacteraceae > Paludibacter. Next base: position 11,217 of record JAATGT010000074.1, on the reverse strand, counting down.
ATTATTTACGTGTCGCATCGGGATGAACCGGATTTGCAACCGGATAAAATATTTGAGCTCATCCGTACAGAACATGGGTATACGGGTATTGTAAAATAAAGAAGCCCAATCAGGCTTTCTGCTTTACCAACACCAAGGATCCGAAAAACATTGGGATAATAAAATTCACAGCCCAGATAAGCACACTGGCTAAAGCAATGTCAACCACTTGTCCTGAAAAAGCTCCGATAACCAATACGGCACACGAACTGCGCACCGCCGCTTCCGAAAAAGCCCACGATGGAGTGAAGGTAACAAATAAATAAGAAGTAGGAATAGATATTAATGCCTGCAATACGGTTAGCTCTACGTTAAAAAAATGCAACATAAAAAAGAACTGCGTGCTGAAAATTAAGTAACGACCAAGCGACACAAGCATTACTAATGCTAAGTCAGTACAACTATAAGCTGTAAGACAAGCAGTAAATGCTCTTACTCTTCCAGAATAGCGACTTCGCTCAAGTCGCGCACTCAGTCTGTAAATATTAACATAAACTAGCCCGACAATAAGCAAACCAAGAATCAGCCCGACCAGATAAAGTGCTTTGTTAAACTGAATTCCGGCCAGGTTCATTCGAAAAAAGTACACACATGCAGGCAGCCCACACAAAGCCATAATCAAATTTTGCGTCAAACTATTTACAATACCCAGAGTCACTCCGGCTTTTCGATTGTCCGCATGGAGAAATGTCACACGTCCAACTAATTCTCCCACTCGATTTGGGGTGAAAAAACCGGTAGAAATACCGGCTAACACTGACTTTATCGCATCTTTGGTATTTATTTTCTGAACATGAAGTACCAGGCGCTTCCATTTCAGGGATTCGAGAAACCAATTGAGTGGTACTAAGACAAGCACAGCTGCTAACCACCAAAAGTGCGACACCGGACACTGTTTCCAATGCGAGATAAGCTCAGGATATTGATCAAATGTAAAAAGTTTGTAGAATAGAAAAGAGAAAGTTACCAGTACTACCACCCATTTCAATATACACCCGGCAAAAGAACCTTTCAAAGAAATATATTTGTTAAAATTAAAGGCTCTTGAATTATTCATTTGCAGCTTATTTAATAGAACTTTGACGTTTCTTCGGAATCTTAAATGTGTACTTTTTTTGAGAGAAATAGCTTATCAGTATGCAGAAGAAAGTAGCTACCATTTGCGACGGAGTGGTCCAAAAATGAAATTCATCAACCAGAATTTTCAAAAAGAAAGCGTTAATAGCTAAATTGGCAAAGGCTACAATGAAGTACCTGTATAGCTGAACACTTCCCCGTAAATCGGAATCGGTAAACGTAACATATTTCTGCAATAAAAAACCGAAAAAAGTTGAAACAGGGAAAGTAAGAATCAACGTACCAATGTGCGAACTGAAAGTAAAGAAACCCAGAGGCAATATTTGTTGACGCAACACAAAATTATAGACAAAAAAGTACAGCACCAAAGAAAAACCGACATTGGCTGCACCAGTGAAACCATACCGAAAGAACTGCAAGGTCATGTATTTGCGAAAAGGAGGATAAAAAAAATCGATAACCTGGGAAATCAGGTGGCCTACAAGTATGAATTTTTTTCTCATTCAGGTAATTTTGGTAGTATCAGGTTGCGTTATTCTATTGTAAATGTAGAAATAACAAACAATTTTAATTACTTTTGTGCGCTTCAAAACAAGTTGCTTTTCATACGCAGTACAAAGATACAATTTATGAATTGACAATATGTAGAATGGAATTCACAATTTTGTTTTTAAAACAAATTACAGTCACTAAATTATAACCAATGATACAAGTAAGAGCTAAAAAATATCTGGGACAACATTTTCTAAAGGATATGGGGATTGCAGCCCGCATAGCTGACAGTTTGATACTCGCCGGAAAAACTTCCGTACTCGAGATTGGTCCTGGAATGGGTATTTTAACTCAATTTTTGCTTCAAAATCCATTGATTGATCTTACGACAGTAGAACTCGACACCGAATCCGTGGAATATCTGCACCAACACTATCCCCAATTGAAGGTTATTGAAGCTGACTTTCTGAAATTGGATCTGAAAACCATTTTCCCCGATAAATTTTGCGTCATTGGCAATTTCCCCTATAATATTTCGAGTCAGATATTTTTCAAAATGCTCGATAATAAAGATTCCATCCCCTGTCTGGCCGGAATGATTCAAAAGGAAGTAGCCGAACGCATTGCAGCACCAGCTGGGAGCAAAACCTATGGAATTCTGAGCGTATTAATGCAAGCCTATTATAAAATTGAGTATCTTTTCACCGTTCATGAACATGTTTTCGATCCACCTCCTAAAGTAAAATCAGCGGTAATCCGGTTTACCCGAAATGATGTTTCGAAGATTAACTGCGACGAACAGCTCTTTAAATCGGTAGTTAAAACATCTTTTAATCAACGCCGGAAGACTCTCCGTAATTCGCTAAAGCCATTGGTGGAAGCGGGTCATCCAATGTACGTCGATCCATTATTCGATTTGCGTCCGGAACGACTGGATGTTGCGGCTTTTGTCGACCTCACCAATCGGGTCGAAGCAGCGCTTACAGCAAAATAATCATCGGGCAATTAGCCTTGTTTTGTTACATAATGACAGTGAATAGTCGAATGTGGGCTGTTCTATTAGTAAATATGCATTCGAAATCTGACATTTGATTAATTTCAATTATCTTTGCATCCAAACTATTCATAAATTAATACGACTAATAAAAATCCACTCCATGAAGCTAAAAATCAGAACAAAGGTCTTACTTGGAATTCTCTTCCTTTTTGTAGAATTTGCATTAATAGGCGGCTTGAGCATGTATTATATCTCGTCTATAAAATATAGTTCTGAACTTATGATCAAAAACAACTATTGGTCGGTACATTATTCCGAAAACATGATTCAGGCTATAGACGAAACTCCGGAAGCTGTAAACTCATTGTTTCTTAATAAAAAGCATCTTTACGACAAGAGCTCTTTGACTGCTTCTTTAAACAAATTTGAAGAAAATCTGAATCTCGAAGAAAAGAACATTACTGAGTTTGGAGAAAAGGAACTCGTTCAGTCTATTCATCAGGTTTTTTTCAAATTTAAGGCATTAATTGCAGAGCAACATGTAGAATCTGTTGATGATAAGGTGAGCTACTATAGCAACAACGTGTTACCTCTACTCAATGAACTGAAAGCTAAACTATTCTCAGTTTCTACATTGAACATGCAAGCCATAGTTCAGAAAAATAGCAATCTGAATGATGCAATCGGACGTATATACAAGAACCTTTCCATTGTTCTCGCTCTGTGTTTTGTGATCACCTTTACGTTCATGATTAATTTTCCGAATTATATTGCCGGACCAATCAAAAAAATCACTACCAGCATCAAAGAAATTACCAATAACAGCTTCAAAAGCCGTATCCGCATTTCGTCGAACGACGAATTTAAAGAGTTGGCTGAAGCTGTTAATTCAATGGCCGAAAAGCTGGAAATCAACTATAAACCGGAGATTAAGATTGAGGCGGCTGAAAAGCCACTGGATGAAAATCTGGTTTTAATGAATGTTAAATCACTTCTTTCTTCGGTTGGTGATCTAGTTGAGTCGATCTCCAAAGAAAATAAGAATGAGTTGCTACAAAAACAATCGGAAGCAATTAAAGCTATTGAGAATGAACTTGAATCGATAATAAAACGATATACACCTTAAACAAAAAATAGAACGATATAAGTAATAAATAACAGTTAAAGATCTGTTTTCTGAAAGCAAAATTCAAATTAATAGTCTTGTAACTACTTATTTGTATACCACTCTGATTTTGGCTTTTATATGAAACTTATATTATGCTAAATTACGGTCATCTCGCCGCACATGCTTGTACTGAGGCGATGTTTAACGTCGTCGGTCGATTCGTATTCCCCCAATAAGTACATTAATTTGGTAACTATCGCTTCGGTAGTACAATCATAAGCGCTCATTACCCCGGCACTCACCAAATTAAGGCTAGTTTCGTACCGTCCCATTTCCACTGAACCTGTACTACATTGCGTCTTATTCACAATTAGTATACCCCTGTTGGTAGCATCTTTCAGTGCATTATAGAACCAAGTACGTCGTGGCGCATTTCCGGCACCAAAACTTTCAAGCACCACACCTTTCAGTTCAGGAATCTGAAGGATGGCATTCACTGTATGTTCAGAGATCCCCGGAAAAAGTTTCAGAATAGCAATATTCTGATCTATTTTAGTTCGTACACGTAGAGTTGTTCCTGCTGCGGGATAATGAATATAGGAGCGAAAATATTTGATATGCACTCCTGCTTTGGACAAGGGAGGATAGTTGTATGAGTTAAAAGCGCTGAAATGTTCCGCATTTTTTTTTGTCGTACGATTCCCTCGGAAAAGTGTATCTTCGAAGAATATACACACTTCCGGCACAATCGGTTGACCATTTTCTTTAGCTGTAGCTATTTCAATAGCAGTCAGTAAATTTTCTTTAGCATCCGAGCGCATCATGCCGATAGGTAATTGCGCTCCGGTAAAAATGACGGGTTTCGACAAATTTTCGAGCATAAAACTCATCGCCGAAGCCGTGTAAGCCATCGTATCCGTACCATGAAGAACCACAAATCCATCAAATTCTTCATAGTTTTCCTGAATAATCAATGCCATGCGTTCCCAAACCGGTGGATGCACATCCGACGAATCGATAAGTGGCAGGAAAGGAATACTTTTTATACGAACACCCGTCTGTTTCAATTCGGGCATATATTCTTGAAGTCGGTCAAAATCAATAGGACGTAAAGCTCCCGTAGATGGGTCTTCGGACATACTAATTGTCCCCCCCGTAAAAATCAATAATACAGCACTTTCTTTTTCCACTGACAATCTTATTAAAAATTTTAATGCAAAGTTACTATAAAAATTGGTGGATAAGACAGCACTATTACATTTTGATTTGTGTTTTATTCCTTTTTATTTTCAGCCTTCTCAGTAATTTATAATTTAGAACTATTATGTTACAATTGCCATTAAACGTGCGCCAAAACTATTTAAAAAACTCCAGACTATTAGGAAATATTGGTACGACCCGTACATGGATATGAGAGATTGGGCTAATTGCGGTATAGTAGGATTGCCAATGCGCTATATAAAAAGACAAATGCAGTATGAAGATTGATCGATGCAGTGTGTACTTTGCTTAATTAGAGTTCAATTTTATTGCTTTACCCGTTCTTAGCCACACGTAACATGTAGAAGCCCACAAATAGTCAATTTATTGAGTTTTTCCGATGCTTTTTATTTTTGAAGTTCTCCCCGATTGATAATTTATCTGTATTTTTGTGCGTTGAAAACCAAGTCTAAAATAAATGAATCGAATTTTTCTGATAGGTTATATGGGTTCTGGTAAGAGTACCATTGGAAAATTGTTAGCCGAAAAGCTTGGCTATAGTTTTATTGACATGGATACGCACATCGAAGAAAAACACTTTAAAACAGTTTCGCAGATCTTTGCAGAAAAGGGCGAAACAGAATTCCGACTCCTTGAGCAGCAATGCCTGCATGAAGTAGCCGAATTTGAAAATGTGGTTATTTCTACTGGAGGTGGGGCACCTTGCTTTTTCGATAACATGCACTACATGAATACACATGGCCTTACAATTTATTTAAAATTTACAGCCGCTGAATTGGCCAAACGACTTGAAGCTTCGCAAGCCAATAAACGTCCGCTACTAGCCAATCTCAAAGGAAGAGAACTTCAACAATTTATTGCTCATGGACTTAGTAAACGTGAGCTCTTTTATAAGCAGGCCAGTCACTCTTTTTCAGGAGACGTAGGCGAAACAGTAGTCGGTATTTACAAGCTAATTTCGAATCAATAAATTTATGGCAGATTTATATGGCAGTCCAATCATCTAACCAGGCACACTCAAATTCCAAGACTTAATAGCAGGTATTAAATATCACTATATAGATAATCAATAATAATTAATGATATGTTTTTTGTAGGCCATATTCAGATAAATAATCTTGTAACTCGTAGTTATTTACTTGTAACTACTTATTAACCGAGTTACTAAATTTCATTTTTTTATCAAATACCCCGAATTTATTTTTAACTTTGCAGATCTAATTCAAAAAAAGTAAACAATCCCGATTTCTTTTTAATCGGAACATTTATATTTAAAACATGAATACAAGCATTTACAGTGTAATAACAGGAACCGGGAGTTATATTCCTTCCAAGCGAATAAGAAATGAAGATTTTCACAAAAATGTGTTTTTTGAATCAAATGGAGAAAGACTCAATAAGCCAAACGAGGAAGTCACAAGCAAATTTCTGGAAATTACGACTATTGCTGAAAGGCGATACATTACCGACGATATGACTACTTCTGATTTGGCCTTTTTAGCCGCCGAAGAAGCTATTAAGTCAGCAGGAATCGACAAAGAGGAATTGGACTATGTGATCGTTGCCAATAACTTTGGTGACACAAAACCGGATAATCGGGCATCAGATAATGTGCCAGCAATGGCTTCGAAAGTGAAGCATAAACTGCAAATCAAAAACCCGGAAACTATAGCCTACGATATTACTTTTGGATGTCCGGGCTGGCTACAAGCCGTTATTCAAGCCGATTATTATATAAAATCAGGCGATGCTAAGAGAATATTGGTTATTGGTGCCGAAGTTCTATCTCGCATTAGCGATCCACACGATAGAGACTGCATGTTATATGCCGACGGAGCTGGAGCTGTGATTCTCGAAGCCAAAGAAAGCACAACTCCTATCGGTATATTGGCACACAAGACCCGATCGGATACTTTTACACATGCTGAATTGCTACATATGGGCAAATCGTACGATCCTGATTTTGAGAATAAAAACGATTTATTTCTAAAAATGAACGGACGAAGACTATATCAATATGCCCTCGAAACAGTTCCGTTATCCATAAAAGCGTGTCTTGATAGTAGCAAGATAGCCATTGAAGATGTGAAAAAAGTATTGATCCATCAAGCCAACGGAAAAATGGATGATGCCATATTAAAAAGGCTTTATGCACTTTATAACATTGCCGAAGCTCCCGAAAATGTCATGCCAATGACCATTGCTTCTCTGGGCAATAGCTCGGTAGCTACATTACCCACTCTGTATGATTTGATACTCAAAAATAATTTGAACAATCATGAAATAAACCAAGGAGATATTCTTATTTTCGCATCGGTCGGCGCGGGTATGAATATCAATGCTGTGATTTATAAAATGGCATAAATAAAATTTACTTTCTCATTTGCGTCCCGGTATATATGTTTTCACATATATGCCGGGACGTATTAGTTTCGGCGGGTATAAGACTCAAACATCATTCGTATTTTTGAGTAAAGGATTAATGTTGTTTAAAAACAGAATCTTTTTATACTTCGACTAAGCCTAAGAATAAAGTTCTGATTACTAATAAATACAATCAAAAATAACTGTTGTTTTTGCAAGAAAATCTATGGAATCAGAGAAAAGATTTTTTCATTCAATCTTTTTGATAAAAACTTTCTGACAACAATACTTGTTTAATGCCATACTTCCGTTTATGCTTCTTAAATAAAGAATTTTTTCTTTATTGTATAGTTCTGTATAATAGTAAAATAATCTAGTTTCAGCCAAATTTATTTTGTTTCATACAGGCTCTATAGATTTAATTACGGAAATTTTTCTTTAATTTTGCAGTCAAATTATTTAAAGATGGAAAGAGTTTATGTTGCTTCCGACTACCAACCGGTATTCATTCAATTTTTTGTAGCACTGTCTTTTGTTGTGATCGTAATGGTGGTTACTCACCTGATAATAAGCACACGAAAAAGAGTTCGCACATTAAAAAAAGAAGAAAATTTTGAATGTGGAATTGAGATTCAGGGTAATGCCCGTTTTCCATTCTCTATTAAATATTTTCTTATCGCTATCCTTTTCGTGCTTTTCGATGTGGAAGTGATTTTCTTTTACCCATGGGCTGTAAATTTCAAAGATGCAGATTGGAGTGCATTTCTTAATATGCTACTTTTTATGGGCATTTTTGTTTTTGGATTTTACTATATCTACAAAAAAGGAGCACTCGACTGGAATAAAGAACAAGAGTAAATCAAAGTCAGTAAAAAGATTATGAGTGAAAAAGATAAAAAATATACAGTCGTAGAAGCTCCCGAAGGATATAGTGCTCCGGGCTTTTTTGCAACGACACTAGATAAAGCTGTGGGACTAGCCCGTAAAAATTCATTGTGGCCACTTCCTTTTGCAACATCTTGTTGTGGGATTGAGTTTATGGCTACCATGGCTGCGCATTATGACTTAGGACGCTTTGGTGCTGAACGATTAAGTTTCTCGCCGCGTCAGGCCGATTTACTAATGGTAATGGGAACAATTGCAAAAAAATGGCACCTGTAGTGCAGCAGGTTTACGAGCAAATGGCAGAGCCCCGCTGGGTAATTGCTGTTGGGGCTTGCGCTTCAAGTGGAGGTGTGTTTGATACCTACAGTGTACTGCAGGGTATTGATAAGGTAGTTCCTGTGGATGTATATGTTCCGGGATGTCCCCCTCGTCCGGAGCAAATTATCGATGGTTTTATGAAAATTCAGGAGCTGGTTGGCAACGAACCACTTCGTCGGCGCTACAGCCCGGAGTACAAAGAAATGCTTGAAAGCTACGGAATAAAAATTGATAAATAAGCAAATGGAATATAATACATTACTTCAGGCTCTTAAAGATAAATTCGGAGACAGTATTCTTTCTGCTGATGATACAGCGGATTTTTTCACTCTGGTTGTAGCGTCGGACATTATTAAACAGCTTATTTCTTTTCTCAAGGAGGAACAGAATTTTATCTTTCTTACTGACTTATGCGGCATCCATTACCCTGAACAGGAAAAAGAATTGGGTGTAATTTATCATCTTCATAATTTAGTGGAGAATAAGCGTATCAGACTAAAAATATTCGTCACGAAAGCAAATCCCCAAGTGGACAGTATTGTTCCCATCTTTTCGGGAGCCAACTGGATGGAACGCGAGACATTCGATTTCTATGGTATTGATTTCGTTGGTCACCCCAATTTGAAGCGTATACTCAATGTAGATTTTATGGATTATCATCCCATGCGAAAAGAATATCCGCTTGAAGATGCCACAAGAAGCGATAAAGATGACCGGTTCTTTGGCAGATAGATTTTAAGTAGAGACAAAGCATGCTTTGTCTAAAAACAAGATAACGAGATTAAAAATAATGAAGACGATAAATTCGGAGCACCATTTAGATTTAACCAAAGAAGATGAAAAGGTTTTCAGCACGCTGAATCTTGGACCAACCCACCCCGCAACTCATGGTATTTTTCAAAATATACTAACCATGAATGGTGAAACCATTGTAGGTGCTGAACAAACTATCGGATACATCCATCGGGCATTTGAAAAAATTGCCGAACGTCGCCCATACTACCAGATCACTACACTTACCGACCGATTGAACTACTGTTCGTCACCCATAAATAATATCGGCTGGCATTTGGCTGTAGAAAAGCTACTTGGGGTTGAAACAAATAAGCGCATTGATTATATGCGTATTATTGTCATGGAATTGGCTCGTATTGCTGACCACCTGATTTGTAACAGTGTCATCGGAGTGGATAGCGGAGCATTGACCGGATTTGTTTATGTATTTGAAGAACGCGAAAAAATTTACGAGATATACGAAGAATTATGCGGAGCGCGTCTCACAACCAATTTAGGTAGAGTTGGCGGTTTCGACAGGGATTTCACAGCTGTAGCCATTCAAAAAATTAGAGATCTGATGAAAGGTTTGCCTAAGGTGTTACATGAATTTGAAAAATTGCTTATGCGCAACCGGATTTTCATGGACAGAACAATCAATGTAGGTGCTATTTCTGCAGAACGTGCTTTAAATTATGGATTCACCGGACCAAATTTACGCGCTGCAGGAGTCGATTATGATGTGCGGGTGCAAGAGCCTTATTCTTCCTACAACGATTTCGACTTCGTTGTTCCAATTGGGCAAAATGGGGATACATACGATCGCTATTGCGTTCGCCAAACAGAATTGTGGGAAAGCATAAAGCTGGTAAATAATGCATTGGAGAATCTTCCGGAAGGAAAGTTCAATGCAGAAGTACCGGCCTTTTTTATGCCACCTAAAGAAGATGTGTATAGTAAAATGGAACCATTGATCAGTCATTTCAAAATGGTAATGGGTGAAATTGATGTTCCCGAAAAAGAAATATACGAAGCTGTAGAAGGTGCTAATGGTGAACTTGGATTTTATGTAGTAGCTAACGGAGGCCGAAGCCCGTATCGCTTACACTTCCGTCGTCCCGGATTTATCTATTATCAGGCTTTCCCGGAAATGATTACCGGATCAGCACTCTCGGATGCCATCCTAACGATGAGTAGTATGAATGTAATTGCCGGAGAACTGGACGCATAATAAAAACAGATTAACGGTTAGTGAATAATTAATTAATAATGAGCGAAAAACAATTTAAACATAAACTCTACGTAAAGAAAAACATTGAAGTTTCATTTACTGCGAGTACACTAGAGAAAATACAGACTATCATTTCTCGCTATCCTGAAGGACAACAAAAGTCGGCATTAATCCCCATTCTGCACATTGCGCAGGAAGAATTAGGTGGAAGCCTGAATGTAGATATTATGGATTATGTGGCAGAGTTGCTTAACATTACACCCATTGAAGTGTACGAAGTAGCCACTTTTTATTCTCAATTTTATATCGATCCGGTTGGGAAATATGTGATTGAGGTTTGCCATACAGGTCCATGTGCTCTCTGTGGGGGCGAAGATATTCTCAGTTATCTGGAAGAAAAGTTGAATATAAAAGTGGGTGAGACTACTGAAGATCGGCTCTTTTCGCTCAAAGCTGTTGAATGTTTGGGCGCTTGCGGATCAGCGCCTGTTATGCAGGTAAATACGGAATACCATGAGTTTTTAGATATAGAAAAAATCGATGAAATTATCGCTAAACTAAAAATCGAAAGTGAATTAAAGAAACCCGAAGAGTTGACATGGAAAGAAAGATTATCTTAGAGAACATAGAAGTTGAAGGCATCCGTTCGCTGGAAGTCTATCGTCAAAACGGAGGCTACCAATCCATAGAAAAAGCACTGAAAACGATGAC
>JAATGT010000141.1 GCA_015654525.1 Bacteroidales bacterium | reverse complement strand
TTACAGAGGCATTATCTCGCAACCGGTAAATATAGAAACCGGATTGGTGACGGATATGGTGGCTAAATATAACGCGCGTCCCGATTTGGTGGCTGCTGCTAAAACGCTGGGAATTGATAATGTATTTACGCTGTTGGAAGCCAAAAACAACGAATTGAATGCCACTTATGTGAGTCGTAATGCAGAATATGCCGAAAGTGATGCGGCTGCAAGTGAGTTTAAACCAGCAACAGTAACGGCTTATATTCAATTTTGTACTTCCATTGAGCAAGCTTATAACTACGCACCTACCGATACGATTATTGCTTTGTTCAACAAGATGGATGAATACCGTAAAAATTATCATGGGCTGGAAGGCGGAAAAGACACTACGTCGACCCCCGATCCTACCACAACGAAATAAAAATTGATTTTCCCCTGCTGCGAGAGTGGCGGGGGAAATTTTTATAAACACAGGGCTGGTCACAACCAGTCCGATAAAACACTATTTAATATGAAAAAGATAACAAAAAGAGAAGTTGCAATTTTTCTACTGGGCATGTTTACATTTTTTATTATAGAATCAATTTGTGATTGGGATAATAGCGTGAAGGATTTCAAAAAAGGATTTCAAATAGGACTTTCAACAAAATGATAGGAACTGGGACGGTAACATCAAACAGGATGTATCATAATGAAGATGTTGCCCCGACATATAATTCGCGTAATTATCTTCGGGCTGAAAGCTCAGTATATCTCAGCCCAATGGTAACGTCCTGAAAGGACAACGCCTTGGGTGAACAATTGGGTAAGCTGAAATCTTTCCGTAACTTTGCGCCCTTTCAGGATACAAAGTAAAGAATGACAAAACATTTTCCCTATATATTGCTCCGCAAGCAGCAAATCAAAGAACAAATCAATCAACTGGCGGGCTCGCGCATACCCTTTCTGTTTATTCTCGATTATAAAGCCGGGCAAGGTTACCTTATCCGTCGGGACGAACTGGATGAACGTTTTATTCGCTTTCAATTCCAGTCAACGAATCAACGAATTACCCATTCAAACACTCAACCAATCCTCTGGCAGGTCAATCCACCTGGCTTCGCAGCATATCAACCAAAGTTCGATTATGTGCAAGCGCAGATTCGGTTAGGAAATTCATTTCTCGTAAATCTTACGCAACCCTCAGAGCTTACTACCAATCTGTCTTTGCTCGATTTATATCAACAGGGTTCAGCTAAATATAAATTGTGGCTCAACGGTCTGTTTACCGTTCTTTCGCCCGAGACTTTTGTACGTATTCAGGATAACGTTATTTCATCCTATCCCATGAAGGGAACCATCGATGCCGCTGTGCCCGATGCGGAAGCGGTGATTCTTGCCGACCCGAAAGAATGTGCCGAACATGCTACCATAGTGGACCTGATTCGCAACGATCTGAGTCTGGTAGCTACTGATGTGGAGGTGAAACGCTACCGTTATATAGATAAACTCAGTACCAATAAGCAGGATTTATTGCAGGTGAGTTCCGAAATTACAGGTCGTTTGCCTGTCGATTATCATGAGCAGTTGGGTGATATCCTGTTTCGACTTTTGCCGGCAGGTTCCATTTGCGGAGCTCCGAAACAAAAAACGCTGGAGATCATTGAGCAAGCCGAAGGTTATAAGCGTGGATTCTATGCCGGCATTTGCGGCTATTTCGACGGTAGCAACCTTGACTCGGCTGTGATGATCCGTTTTACGGAACAAAACGGGGACAAACTTATTTTTAAAAGCGGCGGTGGCATCACCTCGCAAAGCGATTGCGAAAAAGAATACGAAGAACTAATTCAGAAAGTATATGTGCCGGTTTGTTGAATCAATAAAACTCAAAGATGGTGTTTTTTATCGTCTACAACTCCATCAGCAGCGTGTAAATAAAGCTTTTGAGGCTTTTTATCCCACCGAAGAACCTGTAAATATAGTGAAAACCCTGTTTCAAACCGTTTTTCCTCAGAAAGGTCTGTGTAAATGCCGGCTGGTTTACAATTCTGATCTGCAGTCGCTGGATATTGCACCCTATGTGCGCCGTGATATTCGCTCATTGAAGTTGGTGGAAACAAAGCAGGAAAGTCTGCCCTATAAACAGGAAGACCGTACGGAGTTCAATGCTGCCTTTGCTCAGCGGGGCGGGTGCGACGATGTGCTGCTTGTCAAAGACGGCCTGCTCACTGATACTTCGTATTGTAATATCGCTTTTTACGATGGTGAAAACTGGTGCACGCCACGCACACCATTATTATATGGTGTCAATCGGAAGCAGTTAATTTCGGAGGGCAAATTGGTGGAGAAAGACATTAAGGCAACAGAACTGATGAACTTTCAATACATTAGTTTGTTTAATGCTATGATTGAATTTGGAGAACTACAGCTTGATGTCTCTGCCATTATTTCATGAGTATATTAAAATAGCTTATTTTGCGGATGTTTTATTTTGAATTGAAACAAAAAATATCAAAATATTTTCACTTTGTATTTGTGTGTTTCGAAAAATGCAGTATCTTTGCAACGCTTTTAGAAAAAAGACAATGAACAAAACTTATTTACATATTCTCCTACTCGGTATTATTATTCTCTTGCAAAACAAGTAGAAGTGAGTTTGGTATGTAATAAGTTCAATGAATATATAAAGCCTTCTCACTTCGGTGCGGAAGGCTTTTTTTGTACTAACAGCTTTTCCAAAGTTCTGAACTTTGGAAAAGCTTAAATAGAAGAATATGGATAGATTATTTATTTTTGACACCACATTACGCGATGGCGAACAGGTTCCCGGATGTCAGTTGAATACTGTTGAAAAGATTCAGGTGGCTCGTGCATTGGAAACTCTGGGTGTGGATGTAATTGAGGCTGGCTTTCCTATTTCTAGTCCGGGTGATTTTAATTCGGTGGTTGAAATATCCAAAGCTGTGACCTGGCCTACGATTTGCGCGTTGACCCGCGGAGTTCAGAAAGATATAGATGTAGCCGCCGAAGCACTCCAATACGCAAAGAACAAACGTATTCATACCGGTATCGGAACTTCGGAGTTTCATATCAAACATAAATTCAACTCTACTCAGGAAGAAATTCTGGAACGCGCCATTGCAGCTGTAAAGTATGCCAAAAAGTATGTGGAAGATGTGGAATTTTATTGCGAAGATGCCGGACGTACCGACAATGTGTATCTGGCACGTGTGGTGGAAGCGGTTATCAAAGCCGGAGCTACAGTGGTAAATATTCCCGATACAACAGGGTATTGCCTGCCATGGGAATTCGGAGATAAAATCAAATTCCTGATGGAAAATGTCAAAGGCGTACACAATGCTATTCTCTCCACTCATTGTCACAACGATTTGGGCATGGCTACTGCCAATACTATTTCGGGTGTTATGAATGGTGCCCGTCAGGTGGAAGTAACGATGAATGGTATCGGCGAACGTGCCGGAAATACCTCACTCGAAGAAGTGGCTATGATATTGAAATGTCACAAGGGTTTGAATATCGAAACTCAGATCAACACGCAGAAAATCTATTCTACCAGTCGGTTGGTATCCGGATTAATGAATATGCCTATTCAAGCCAATAAAGCCATTGTTGGTCGTAATGCTTTTGCACACTCCTCGGGAATTCATCAGGATGGCGTGTTGAAAAACCGCGAAAGCTACGAAATTATGGATCCGAAAGATGTAGGCATTGATGAAAATTCCATCTTGCTGACTGCCAGGAGCGGTCGTGCAGCTTTGAAACACCGGTTAAGTGTCTTAGGGGTGAATGTTGAAAACGGAAAACTGGATGAAATCTACGAAGAATTTCTGAAATTAGCTGATAAGAAAAAAGATATCAATGATGATGATATATTGTTACTTGCCGGCATGGAACGCAGCGAAAAACAACATATCAAACTTGATTATTTGCAAGTGACTTCGGGTGTCGGTGTAAAACCTATTGCCAGCATTGGAATCATCATTGCCAGCGAAAAATTTGAAGCTGCGGCTACCGGAAACGGTCCTGTAGATGCTGCTATCAAAGCCCTGAAACAAATAATCAGACGCAAAATGAATCTGCAGGAATTTACCATTCAATCAATGAATAAAGGCAGCGATGATATGGGAAAAGTGCATATGCAGGTTGAATATGACGGAGTGGTTTATTATGGCTTTGGTGCTAATACCGACATTGTTGCTGCATCGGTGGAAGCATATATTAATGCAATCAATAAATTTGTGAGATAAGCCCCCTAAATCCCCATGGGGGACTTTAAGAGAGAAAACTGCAATTGAAAAATAGAAAATAAAATTAAGATAGAGAAATGAATAAAAACGAAGTTGAAAATAACAACACAAAGTCCCCTATGGGGGATTTAGGGGGCAAAACCCTTTTTGATAAAATCTGGGATGCCCATGTGGTGTCAGCGGTAGAGAATGGTCCGACACAGTTGTATATCGACCGTCATTTTTGTCACGAAGTAACCAGCCCGCAGGCATTCAACGGACTTCGTGCACGTGGATTGAAAGTATTTCGTCCTGAAAAAACTACTTTAACGGCGGATCACAACACGCCGACTATTAATCAGGATCAACCGGTAAAGGATCCAGTGTCTAAAAATCAGCTGGATACTTTTTCTAAAAATGCCGCTGAATTTGAATTGCCATTGTTCTTTCCACTTGGTCATATTAAAAATGGTGTAGTACATATCATCGGACCTGAGAATGGCTTTACTCATCCGGGTGCAACCATTGTTTGTGGCGATAGTCATACTTCTACTCACGGTGCATTTGGTGCTATTGCATTTGGTATCGGAACCAGCGAAGTGGAAATGGTACTTGCTACGCAATGCGTTCTTCAGTCTCGCCCCAAAACAATGCGCATTACATTTAATGGTAAACTGAACAAGGGTGTAACGGCTAAAGATTTGGCTCTTTATATGATTTCCAAACTCACAACAGGTGGCGCCACCGGATATTTTGTTGAATATGCAGGCGAAGCTATCCGCAATCTTTCGATGGAAGAACGCATGACGGTTTGTAACCTGAGTATTGAAATGGGGGCGCGTGGTGGTATGATTGCCCCTGACCAGACTACTTTCGACTATGTAAATGGTCGCGAATTTGCTCCCAAAGGAGCGGAATGGGATAAAGCACTTGCCTATTGGAAAACGTTGAAAACAGATGAAGGTGCGAAGTTTGACAAAGAAATTGCTTTTGATGCAGCCGATATTCAACCAATGATTACCTACGGAACAAATCCGGGCATGGGTATGGGTATTCAGGATACTATTCCAACATTAAGTGATATTGACGAAGCCGGACGTATTTCTTTCCAAAAATCACTGGATTATATGGGCTTTCAACCGGGTGAAAAACTGGTAGGGAAATCTGTTGATTATGTTTTTCTGGGAAGCTGTACCAATGGTCGTATCGAAGACTTCCGCGTGTTTGCCAACTACGTAAAAGGAAAAAAGAAAGCCGATAATGTAGTAGCATGGCTTGTTCCTGGCAGCTGGATGGTTGAAAAACAAATTCGTGAAGAAGGCTTGTATGATATTATTACCGAAGCCGGTTTTGAATTGCGTCAACCCGGTTGTTCTGCTTGTCTGGCCATGAACGATGATAAAGTTCCTGCCGGAAAATATGCAGTATCTACATCGAATCGAAACTTCGAAGGACGTCAGGGTCCGGGTGCACGCACTATTCTTGCCGGTCCGCTGGTAGCTGCTGCTGCTGCTATTACCGGAAAAATTACTGATCCACGAGTGTGATTTTTTAGAACGCAAATTCCACAAATGAACGCAAATCAAATAAAGATGGAAGAGCACGATGATTTAATTTCAAAGGAATTAATTGATATCATTTTGACGCAATTTTATCGGGTTTATAATGATTTGGGCTATGGATTCCTCGAAAGAGTTTATCAAAATGCACTCTATTTTGCTCTTACAAATGAAGGTTTAAAGTGTGAGGTAGAGAAGCCTATTAAGGTTTTTCATGATGGACATGTTGTTGGAGATTATCGTGCTGATTTATTGGTGGAAGATTGCGTAATATTAGAGTTAAAGGCTTGTGAGGATATTAATCCAGCTCATGAGGCTCAGTTGATAAATTATTTAAAAGCAACTGAAATTGAAGTTGGATATCTTCTGAACTTTGGGAAAAAAGCTAGGTTTAGTAGAAAAGTATATTCAAATAATAGAAAATTTCTTTAAATAAAATCAGAGTTCAAATTTGCGTGTATTTGCGTAATTTGCGTTCAAATTAAATGAAAGATGGAAAAATTTATAACATTAACTTCGTCTGTCGTTCCACTTCCAATTGAGAATGTGGATACAGACCAGATTATACCTGCTCGTTTCTTAAAAGCAACGAATAAAGATGGTTTTGGTGATAACCTTTTTGCCGATTGGCGTTACAGCAAAGACGGCAGTCCTAAAGCTGATTTTGTATTGAATAATACTACTTATAGCGGATCAATTCTGGTTGCCGGTAAAAATTTCGGTTCTGGTTCCAGTCGCGAGCATGCTGCGTGGGCAATTGCCGGATATGGTTTTAAAGTCGTAGTGTCAAGTTTTTTTGCAGATATATTCCGTAATAATGCCTTGAATAATGGTGTGCTTCCGGTGGTAGTGTCTCCGGAATTTCTTGCGGAGGTATTCGCTTGTGTTGTTGCTGATTCAAAAACATCTTTGACTATAGATCTTAAGGGTCAAACTGTAACGAATAACGCCACAGGAAAATCTGAAACATTTGAAATAAATGTTTATAAGAAAGAATGCCTGCTCAATGGTTTGGATGATATTGACTATTTGTTGAGCAAAAAAGAACAGATAGAACAGTTTGAAAAAACAAGATAAACAGCCCCCTAAATCCCCCAAGGGGGACTTAAAGACATTTGATTTGTATTTTTTGAAACAAAAAATTAATGAACAAAAATAAACCAAATAGTTCTATATCAAACCTCCCTCTACCGGGGGAAAAGAGGGGGGCTATTGAAATAATGGATACCACACTTCGCGATGGGGAACAAACATCGGGAGTTTCGTTTGCGGCACAGGAAAAGTTGAGCGTTGCGCGCCTTTTGTTGGAAGAATTGTGTGTTGACAGAATAGAGATTGCTTCCGCCCGGGTATCCGAAGGCGAATTTGCTTCTGTAAAAAGAGTAGCCCAGTGGGCGCGTAACCGGGGGCATATTGATCAGATAGAAATATTAGGCTTTGTTGATGGGCGTTTGTCGCTTGACTGGATTCAGAATGCAGGTTGCACAGTAATTAATTTATTGTGTAAAGGTTCGCTTAAGCACTGTGTTCATCAGCTCAAAAAGACACCTGAACAGCATATTATTGATATAAAACAGGTTTTGTCCAATGCAAAAGAGATGGGTATAACTGTAAATGTGTACCTTGAAGATTGGTCAAACGGAATGCGTGAATCAGAAGATTACGTTTATTTTATGATTGACTCGTTGAAAGATGAGAACATTAAACGTTTTATGCTTCCGGATACACTGGGTATTTTAAATCCGGTCGAAACCTATGATTTCTGTAGTCGTATGATTGCCCGCTATCCTGAACTGCATTTTGATTTCCATGCTCATAATGATTATGATTTGGCTGTGGCAAATGTATTTGAAGCAGTTAAAGCAGGAGTGAGAGGTGTTCATGTAACCATCAATGGTTTAGGTGAACGCGCCGGTAATGCTCCTTTGTCAAGTGTATTGGCTGTGCTGCATGATCATTTGAAAGTGAAGACCTATCTTAAAGAAGACAAAGTTAATTCGGTGAGTAAAGTTGTTGAAACATACTCGGGAATACGAATACCACATAATAAGCCGGTAATTGGTGAAAGTGTATTTACTCAGGTCGCTGGAGTTCATGCTGATGGTGATAATAAAAAAAATCTGTATTATAACGATCTATTGCCTGAAAGGTTTGGTCGCGAACGACAGTATGCACTTGGAAAAACATCCGGGAAAGCCAATATTCTGAAGAATTTGCAACAGCTCGGAATTGAACTTGATGATGAAACCATGCAACGTGTAACGGCGCGTGTGATTGAATTGGGTGACAAAAAGGAAATGGTATCACTGGATGAACTTCCTTATATTGTTTCCGATGTGCTCAAAAACGAACAGGAAGAACAGGTGGTTAAGATCCTGAATTATTCTTTATCCTTGACGTATGGTTTGCGACCTATGGCTTCGGTAAAAATGGAAATTAATGGGAGCGTTTACGAACAATCAGCTTCGGGTGATGGTCAGTACAATGCCGTATCGAAAGCCATGTGGAAAATATATCGAAAGCTAAATAAACCAACGCCTGAACTATTGGATTATGTGGTTGTCATCCCTCCCGGTGGACAAACCAATGCTTTTGTTCAGACAATTATTACGTGGAGGTTTAAAGAGAAGGTTTTTAAAACACGTGGACTAGACGGTGATCAAACCGTCGCAGCTCTTAAAGCAACAATAAAGATGCTAAATATAATTGATTGATAGTTTTTATTGGTAACCTTTTTGACCAAGTAAAAATACGCAGACTAATATAAATACTATAAAGGAAGCAAGAACGACTATTGCTCTTTTTAACCTATAGTGCTCTTGTGTTTTTCCTATAAAATTAAAAATTGCTGTAGTAATTATAGAGACAAATGCACCAACTGCTACTAGTAAGTAAATCATTTCGTTTGATAGCTTTAAAGTTTTAATCCTGCAAAGATAATAATACTTGGTTCAAAAAAAAATAATAATTACGTCAAAATAACAAAACACTTAAAATATAAATAAAATATGTCAGTTATTTCAGAAAACATTGGTGAAAAAGATAATTCTTTTTCGGTTCAAAAGAAAATAAACATTGCGGTTCTTCCCGGAGATGGGATTGGACCCGAAATTGTTGAACAAGCTTTGAATGTAACAAAAGCAGTATGTGAAAAGTTTGGTCATGCCTTGACTTATGAGTATGCAATTGTTGGAGCCTGCGCCATTGATTCGGTTGGAGAGCCTTATCCAAAAGCCACTCATGAGCTGTGTATGAAATCAGACGCCGTTTTGTTTGGAGCAATTGGTGATCCAAAATATGATAATAATCCTGCTGCTAAGGTTCGTCCAGAACAAGGTTTATTGAAGATGAGGAAAGATTTAGGATTGTATGCTAACATTCGTCCGGTAACTACATTCCCATCATTAATTCATAAATCTCCTCTTCGTGCCGATCTTGTTGATGGAGCCGATTTTATGTGTATTCGCGAATTGACTGGCGGTATGTATTTCGGTCGTCCTCAAGGAAGGGCTGAAGATGGCAATACAGCTTATGATACCTGTATTTATACTCGTGAAGAAATTGAACGGATACTTCATTTGGCTTATAAATACGCAGGACAACGTAACAAAAAAGTAACTGTAGTTGATAAGGCGAATGTGTTGGCCACTTCACGTTTGTGGCGTCAGATTGCACAGGAAATTGCCCCTCAGTATCCTGATATTGAAACAGAATATATGTTTGTTGATAATGCTGCTATGCGTATTATTCAATGGCCCAAAAGTTTTGATGTATTAGTTACCGAAAACCTTTTTGGTGATATTCTCACTGATGAAGCTTCGGTTATTACAGGTTCATTGGGTATGTTGCCGTCAGCATCGGTAGGTATTCATACTTCAGTATTTGAACCGATACATGGTTCTTATCCACAAGCTGCCGGAAAAAACATTGCTAATCCGTTAGCAACAATACTCTCGGCTGCATTGATGTTTGAATATGCATTCGGAATGATGAAAGAGGGTGCTTTGATTCGTGAAGCAGTGGCTGCAAGTATGTCTGCCGGAATTGTAACTGAAGATATTGCTGATAATGGGCCGGCTTATAAAACTACGGATGTAGGTGAATGGATTGTTAATTATATTTCTAAGTAAGTATTAATGAATAGAAATAAAAAAGCACATCAGATCGTTTTGATGTGCTTTTTTTTATTTTTTTAGTTCTCTGATAAGAGTTTTTCTATGTCAGAGCTTATTTCTTCTGGTTTTATAGTTGAAGCATATCGTTTAAAAGGTTTTCCTTTTCTGTCCAATAAAAACTTGGTGAAATTCCATTTTATGTCATTTGTGATTGTTCCGGGTAAGGCGGCTTTCAGATATTTATATAAAGGATCGGCATCTTTGCCGTTTACTTCTATTTTCATAAACATCGGAAAAGTAACTCCATACTTTAATGTGCAAAACTTTGAAATTTCTTCGGCGCTACCGGGTTCCTGACTGGCAAATTGATTGCATGGAAACCCTAAAATAACTAATCCTTTATCTTTATACGTATTATATAGTTTTTCCAGTCCTTCATATTGTGGTGTAAACCCACATTTGCTGGCTGTGTTGACTATGAGTACAACTTTTCCTTCGTAGGCTTTCATTTTTATTTCTTTACCTTGTAATGTTGTACTCTTAAAGCTGTAGAAATCTGCTGTGTTCTTTTTACTTTGAGCTGTTAGCGAAAACATGCTAAGCATGGCTAAGCAGATAATTATTGAATAGTTTTTCATAATGTGATGTTATTTTAAGTAGTTACAAGTAAATAGTTACGAGTTACAAGACTGTTTATCTGCATTTTGATTTTGAGAAACAGATCATTAAATATTATTTATTACTTATTTATATGATTTCAAACAACTCAGGCGGTTGTTTGTTCACTTTGTTTGAGTAGCTGAATCAGATCGTACAATTGATTTTTTAATTCAAGTGCTTTGGTTATTTCGGCCTCATTTGCTGTGATGTTTAATTTCTTGAGAAGCTTTGCCGGGATTTCGGCAGCTTTAACCTTCATTTCATTGCCATGGTCGGTAAGTCGGATCAGCACTTTGCGTTGATCAGTTTTTGACTGTACGCGGGTGAGTATTTCCATACCTTCCATCCTTTTTAGTAATGGAGTGAGTGTGTTTGTGTTCAGAATCAATTTTTCTCCAATCTCATTTACTGTGAGTTCTTCGTATTCCCACATAACCATCAGCACCAGATACTGTGGGTATGTTATTCCCAGTTTATCCAAATCTTCCTGATAGGCTCTAATGATTAGTCTGGATGCAGCATAAAGCGGGAAGCAAAGTTGATTCTCCAGTTTTAGTTGGTCGTAACTCATGTTTAGTTTTCTTGTTTACGATTTATTTTTGCAATAGAGTCTCAATGTATTTCCGTAATTTCTCTGGAGATGTTGTAGGGGCGAATCGTTTGTATGGATTTCCGTTTTTATCAATGATGAATTTCGTGAAATTCCACTTGATTTTATTTCCGAATGTACCTTTCAGTTCATTTTTCAGGTACTTGTAAATGGGGTGTGCATTTTCTCCATTTACTTCAATTTTAGAGAACATAGGGAAAGTGACTCCGTAATTGATCAGACAACCTTCCGAAATCTCTTTTTCGCTGCCAGGTTCCTGATGCCCGAACTGGTTACAGGGAAATCCAAGTATAACTAGTCCTTTATCTTTATAGTCTTTGTATAGTTTTTCCAGACCTTCGTACTGAGGAGTTAAGCCACACTTGCTGGCAGTATTTACAACGACTATTACTTTGTCTTTGTAACGTGCCATGTCTATTTCTTTGCCTTGCAGGCTGGTTGCAGTGAATTGATGAAAATTTGTGTTCATTTCTAGTTGTTTTTTTATTTTTATATCGTTTGCGATACAAAAATAGATCTTTTATGTCGTACACGATGTAAAAACTGAAATGATATAACAACTATTAATAAAATGCCGAGGTATGTTGGCCTAATTTTTTATTCTATTTAGGATGGCGGGATAAAGATTATCTCTTAATAATCTAAAGTTTGGCTCTTTACGCAATGCTTTTTCATACATAAGTTTTGCGTCACGTGTTTTGTTTTGCTTGTCGTAAGCTCTGCCTACTGAAATTAGTGTGTGGAGGTATATCCAGTTTTGGTCGGTGGTTTTGGATGTTTCCATTAAGCTGATAGCTTTCAGGAAAAACTTAATGGCTTCGCGTTTATCTCCTCCAAAAATAGTTGGTGCCTGATAGAGTGCATTGGCTTTGGCAATTACAGCTTGTACATTATGAGGATCAGAATCATAAGCTTTGTTGATGGCAGAGAGGCTTTGTGAAGCTAATGAGATTGATTTTGTTTTGCTGATGCTGATTTCAAGACCAATGAATAATCCTTTATAAGCCAGCGCAGATGCGTTTTTAGGAGAACTTGCAAGAATTTGGTCTATCCATTTTTGTGCAGTTGTAATGTTTTTCCGAGCCTGACTATTCTGTCTTATTCCAACAAGATAGCTGGCATAACCATAATAAAAATTTACAAGCTCTAGTTTTTTGTCGATGGTAGTAGGAGGGGTATTGGTTTCTATGTTGCGTATAGTGGTTGACCATTTCGTTACATCGCTGTTTATATAAGCTTTGTAAATCGTTTTTTGATTTACGGATTGAGCTTGCATGGTTTGACTGCTGTATAGTAATGCTATAATCATTACGAACTGAGTCAATAGTTTAAATGACTTTTTAATTTTGTGTATGCTTATATGTTGAATGAAAAACAAAAAAACCACTACAATTTGCAGTGGTTTTGCTCTCCCTCTTGGACTTGAACCAAGGACCCTCTGATTAACAGTCAGATGCTCTAACCAACTGAGCTAAGGAAGAATTTGTTTGTGCACTTTTTCTCAAATGCTTTGCAAAAGTAGTAGTTTTTTTGCAATCATGCAATAGCAAAACTAAAAGAATTCTGGAAAAGTAGACCAGTTTGGTCTTTTTGCACGTTTTCCTGAAAAATAAAAAGAGCCATATTGCTACGACTCTTTCGCTCTCCCTCTTGGACTTGAACCAAGGACCCTCTGATTAACAGTCAGATGCTCTAACCAACTGAGCTAAGGAAGAATTTTGTGTTACACTTTTTTGTCAAATGCGCTGCAAAAGTAATGGCTTTTCCTGAAATATACAATATCTTTGCACAAAAAATAAAGAAAAATAGCATGAATAAGATATTGGGGATGGGCAATGCGTTGACAGATATATTGTTGCAAATTGATACGGATGAGGTTTTATCGTCTTTAAATTTGCTGAAAGGTGGAATGCAGCTTATAAATACCGAAAGATCGGCTGAAATAAATAAGGCGGTAGTTAATTATTCGAAGAAAATGGCAACCGGTGGCTCAGCCTCTAATACGATAAATGGCATTACACGCTTAGGTTTGCCGGCCGGTTTTGTTGGCAAGGTAGGAAAAGATGATATAGGCTTGTTTTTTGAGAACGATTCTATCAATAATGGAGTAAAGCCTCATTTGCTGTTGAGCGAAACACCTTCGGGACATTGTACTGTTTTGGTATCACCAGACAGTGAACGGACTTTATGCACTTATCTGGGAGCTGCTTGTGAGCTGGCAGCTTCGGATTTAAAGCCGG
Source organism: Bacteroidales bacterium (assembly GCA_015654525.1). Classification (GTDB taxonomy): domain Bacteria; phylum Bacteroidota; class Bacteroidia; order Bacteroidales; family Paludibacteraceae; genus Paludibacter. The sequence goes on along the minus strand of JAATGT010000141.1, from coordinate 22,388 downwards.
AAATGTTTGCGGGATATGCGATCTTTCACATCGAAGGTTATCTGGTGCAAAATCACGACTTGATTCGTACGGCGGTTAAGATGGCAAAGCAGGAAGGGCTGAAGGTTTCCATTGACATGGCAAGTTATAATGTTGTAGAGGAAAATCTCGACTTCTTGCATGGAATTGTGCGCGAGTATGTAGATATTGTTTTTGCCAACGAAGAAGAAGCTCGTGCATACACCGGTAAAGAACCCGAAGAGGCGCTGAATGTAATCTCGGAACAATGTGAAATTGCCATTGTCAAAGTTGGCAAAGAAGGTTCGTTGATTAAATCAGGAACTGATCGGGTTGATGTAAAACCGCGTCTTGCTAATTGTATTGATACTACTGGTGCCGGTGATTTGTACGCTTCCGGTTTTCTGTTCGGATTGGCTAATAATTATTCACTCGAAGTTTGCGGTCGTATTGGGTCGTTGGTTTCTGGTAATGTGGTAGAAGTGCTTGGAGCTAAGATGTCCGACGAAGTCTGGGATGCTATTCATGCCGATATGAAAGAAATTGTTTTTAATCGATAGATATAGTCGGTAGTTAGGAGTTGGTAGTGGGAAGTAAGTAGTTTCTTATAAAAGATCACTCTATTCATGGGTGCAATTGATTTGAATTAAAAAGTTTTCTTGTTCAACTACTAACTTCTCACAGCTAATTTAAATGATAACTTCTTACTAAAAACTCCCCACTACTTACTTCTCACTACCAACTATCTTATTTACTGATGCTCAACTCTGTCAAACTTTACACTGCCATCGTATTGGCTATGGTTTTCTGGTCATTTTCGTTTATCTGGACGCGAGTGGCTATCCATTCGTTTCAACCAATGATGCTTATAAGTTTACGTTTGCTGATTGCGTCGGTATTGTTATTCATTGTGTCTAAGTCGACCGGAAGGTTCCAGAAACTCCGTCGGAAAGATTTTAAATGGTTTTTGTTGCTGGCTTTTTTTGAGCCCTTTTTGTATTATGTAGGCGAAACGTATGGGCTTACCACGGTGGAGTCGACTCTGGCTTCTGTTATTGTTTCCACCATTCCACTTTTTGCTCCCATTATGGCTTTTGTCGTGTTGCGTGAACGAATTGGTTTGGCCAATATCCTTGGCATTCTAATCTCTTTGCTTGGAGTTTTTTTTGTTATCTATGAACCTGGAGGTGGATTTAAAGCCAATCCTACAGGCATAGCTTTACTCTTTCTTGCTGTGCTTGCGGCCATTTGTTATGCCACGGTTCTTCGGAAAATTCCACGATATTACAATAATATGAATGTGATTTTTTATCAGAGCTTGCTGGGGCTGGTCTTTTTTATTCCCACTTCTTTGCTGACTGATTATTCTTCTTGGCAAACCCTGACAGTGAGTCGGGAGTCCTTGGTAGCCTTGCTGATGTTGTCGGTTTTTGCGTCGGTCATTGCTTTTGTACTTTTTGCCGGGGCAGTTCGTCAGGTAGGAGTGGCTAAAACTAATGTGTTTGTCAATTTGATTCCGGTTTTTACCGCCATTTTCTCGTGGTTAATCCTCGACGAGATGATTACCCGTAGCAAATGGTTCGGTATATCTATTGTGGTAGTCGGGCTTTTTGTTAGTCAGTGGGGCAAGATTAAGTTCAACAAACAAACAGAAGAAATTCTTTAAAATGCGTATAAACAGCTTGCTATATTCGAATAATTATTAACTTTGTCTTTCCAATTCAGTGTGTATTCATTTTATAGAGACAGCATAAAGCTCTTTTCGTAACCTGATCATGAAGATGCCGCAATGAAACCAAAGAAATACATTTTATTCCGAATTTATCAGTGGTTGTTGGCTTACCCTATTCTAATAGTGATAACCGTGTTAGTTGCATTATCTACCATTGCGCTTTCACCATTTTTCCCAAACAGTCAGTTATCGTATGCTCCGACACGTTGGTGGGCGCGCATCTATTGTAGGTTGTGTTTCGTCAAGGTGAGAGTGTATGGTATGGAGCGGCTCAATCCCCGGCAATCGTATGTCTTTGCACTTAATCACCAGAGTATTTTTGATATATTTGTGGTGTATGGCTGGTTACCGTTTTGTTTTAAATGGATGATGAAAGCCGAGTTGCGCAAAATACCCTTGATTGGTAAAGCCTGTGAGGCGGCGGGACATATTTTCATTAATCGTTCTAATCCTGTTGCAGCCCGACAGAGTCTAGAAAGAGCCGAAGTGCAGTTAGTGAATGGCATATCAGTCGTTATTTTTCCTGAAGGAACCCGTACGTATACCGGCGAGATGGGAGTATTTAAGCGCGGAGCTTTTCGTATTGCCACCGATTTATCGCTACCTATTGTTCCGGTTACGCTGCGTGGCAGTTTTGAACGGATGCATCGGAATTCGGCTAGGGTAACTCCGGGCCTGATAGAAATGTGCGTGCACGAGCCGTTGGAGATAAGCACTTTTCAGTCGGAAAATATTCATGAACTGATTCAGAAAACCTGGGATGTTATTCACAGTGCTTTGTGATTTGAAATTAGTTTATATTATATTGATCCGCCCCTAGATCCCCTAAAGGGGATCTTTGCCGTGTGAAAATGTGGATTTTTTTCGCACATGTCGCACTTCGACAGCCCCCTTTAGGGGGTTTGGGGGCAGATAAGAGAGTCTTTTTAGCGCAAACTAATTCATATCATGTACTTAACCAAAAATACCTTTGTGCAGAAAATAGCAATAATTAGTGATATTCACGGAAACCTACCGGCTCTGAATGCGGTGATTCACGATATAAAAACAGTTTTTCAAGCCGACTTTATTTATTGCTTAGGCGATTTGACCGATGGAGCTCCCTGGAACAACGAAGTAGTAGATACAATCAGAGCTTTGCAAATACCTACCGTCATGGGTAATCATGATGAGCGTATTGCATTTAATTATGAGGTTTTGTCGCTAAAAAAACATAATCTTGAGGAGCAACAAGCCCGGTTGAAAACGATCAACCAGACCAAAAATACCATATCTGAGCTAAACAAGGCTTTTCTTTCGGAGCTGGTTCCGGATATTCGTCTGAACTTTGGCTCTGTTTCTTGTTTGCTTGTGCACGGTGGTTCTGGTAATAATGAGGAATATATCTATGAGTATACCGACGATGAATTATTCAAACGTCTCTTTAAACAAGAGGATGTGAATATTATTGTGGCTGGACATACACATTTATCATTCATCAAATATACTGATTCGGATAATGACGGGCAGCGAAACTTGTTTGTCAATGCCGGATCGGTGGGGCGAACTAAGGAAATGAACGGGGCTAAAGCTGTTTATTTGTGGCTTACTATTGATGAGTTGCAAAATAAAGTGGAGCCAGTTTTACGCAAAATTGATTATAATATTGGCGAAACCATATCGGGAATCCGAAATAGTGAAGTTCCCGATTTTTATGCCGACTTGTTGAGTAAAAGAATAAAGCAAAATCAGTGTGGTGATTAAATTCATTGCAGGTAAAAAATAAACGTATGAAAAACAATACCCAGATAAAATGCCCGAATTGCGGCACTTCTATCGATGTACAGGATATTCTGGCTCATCAGCTGGAAGATGAGATTAATCTGAAATATCAAACACAGCTGGCCGAAGAAAAGAGAAAGTATGATGCCGAGGTCGATAGTTTGAATAAGGCCAAAGAGCTGTTTGAGCAAAAGAAAAAACAGGAAAACGAGCTTTTTCAGGAACGGCTGGATAAACAGCTGAAGGAAGACCGGAAGGCGCTGGAAGAAAAGTTGAAGCTGAAATTCAGGGAAGAGCAGTCGGAGCAGTTTAATGCCCTGCAAAAAGAACTGAACGAGAAATCGGAGCAGGTAAGGGAGCTGAACCGCACAAAGGCCGAGATCGAAAAGCTGAAGCGTGAAAAGTCGGAGTTGAAAGAGATAGCCGAAGCCGAAGCGCAACGCAACCTGAATGAAACGCTGATAGCCGAAAAAGAAAAAATCAGGAAACAGGAAGAGGATAAAAATGAGCTGCGTTTTAAAGAACTTCAGAAACAACTGGAAGATCAACGACGCTTAACTGAGGAGATGAAGCGTAAGCAGGAGCAAGGGTCCATGCAGTTGCAGGGCGAAGTGCAGGAACTGGCCATTGAGGAATGGCTTGCATCGCAATTTCCGCTCGACTCTATTGAAGAAATAAAAAAAGGTGTACGCGGAGGCGATTGCATTCAGGTGGTGAATACGCGCACACTCCAGAATTGCGGAATCATTTATTACGAAAGTAAACGAACCAAAGATTTTCAGCCAAGCTGGATAGAAAAATTCAAAGCCGATATTCGCGTTAAGGGTGCTAATATTGGCGTATTGGTAACCGAAGTAATGCCCGCCGATATGGACCGTATGGGTTTAAAAGAAGGCATCTGGATTTGTAATTACGAAGAGTTCAAGGGTCTTTGTGCCGTTTTGCGCGAAACACTTATTCAGATCAGTGCGGCGGTAAGCTCGCAGGAAAACAAAGGTGATAAAATGCAGATGCTGTATGATTACCTCACGGGCAATACCTTCCGCTTACAGGTGGAAGCCATAGTGGAAGGTTTTACGCAGATGAGGCTTGACCTGGAAAGCGAAAAGCGGGCCATGCAGAGCATCTGGAAGAAACGCGAGAAACAAATAGAAAAAGTGACTATCAACACCATCGATATGCATGCATCCATAAAAGGTATTGCCGGCAATGCCATTCAGTCTGTAAAGCTGCTTGAACTTTCGGAGGCGGAGATGGATAACGAGGAAGATAGTTGACAGTTTATAGTTGACAATTGACAATTAATAATTTATAATTCATCATTTACAATTTATCATTGATAATTAATCATTATTCAACTCTTCATGAAAAAAAGAATTATTATTGCGCTTCTTATCGGTTTTGCGTGTACGGTGGGCATTCAGGCACAGATTTTCTGGAAAGTATCCGGCAAAGGACTGGTTAAGCCAAGTTATTTGTTTGGAACGCACCATTTAATAGAGAAAGATCAGCTTAAAGATTTTGACAAGGTGCTGAACTATGCCGGACAGGCCGATGCGGTGGTGGGCGAGATGGATATGACGGATATGGTTGCGATGCAGACTAAAATGATGCAGGTGGCTGTGATGAGTGGAACTACTATCAAAGACCTGCTGAGTGCCGAAGATTATGCGTTGGTAGATACTGAATTTAAACAACTCATAGGTGCCGGATTGGGTCAGTTGGGTATTTTAAAACCGATGATGTTGCAAACAATGTATGCAAGTCTGATTTATTTGAAATCGCAAAACCTGACTAAGCAACCCGAAGGTATTGATATTCTGTTTCAGAAAAAAGCTAAGGAAAACAATAAGGCGGTGATTGGGTTGGAAACCATCGAGCAACAATCTGCTATCCTGTTCGATTTCTTATCGTTGAAACGTCAGGCGGACTTGTTGGTGAAGTCGGTAAAAGAAAAGCAAAAAGGAATTGAACTGCTTAAACGCTTGAATGAGGCGTATCTAAGCGCGGATTTAAAGAAAATATCCGATATAGATGCAGAAGACGATGATCTGACGGCTGAGGAACGAAAACCCTTGTATGAAAACCGGAACGATGCTTGGATGAAACAATTGCCTGCATTATTTACGAAGCAATCCTGCTTTGTGGCGGTAGGGTGCATGCACCTGATTGGCGATAGCGGACTGGTGGCTCAGTTGAAAAAAGCGGGTTATACGGTGGAAGCTGTGGTGATGAACTAAAGAAGGATTAATTTAAAGGAGGCAAAAGATGAAAGATGTTTTGAATTATAAAGGTTTTATCGGCAGTGTTCACTTCTCTGCCGACGACATGGTGTTTTTTGGTAAGGTTGAAGGAATAAACGATTTGGTTACCTTTGAGGGGGAAACCGTAAAGGAGCTTGATGCATTTCATTATGTGGTGGACGAACATATCAAGGACTTGTGATATAAGAAACAGTATCCCGAAGAAAAGTTATATGTTTGAGGCATTGAATCAATCGGTATCGTGATTGGAATAACCGATATTCATGAAGTATGTGAATTTGTAGTTGTAAATAGTCCGTAGGACTTATATATCCATAGAATAAACATATATGTCAGCTTATTGCCTGTAGGGCATTCAGGTTTTTCTATATTTATCCCCTACGGGGAATTGGTTGTATCTGTCTTCATTTTCTTTTGATATATATTCCCTACGGGAAATAACTCATTAGAAGTAATAGATACTTGCCTCCAACTCCTGATTCGCATGAAATATATATGTAAGGCTACTCAGAAATGAGTGGCCTTACTATTTTAAATAAAATTCTCTCCACTTGTCACAAAATTGCGAGCTTAGGTGTCTATTATTAAAACCACAATTCATTGGAACAGTTTAACGACATATACAAACAACATTATACCTCGATTTACAGATTGGTATCCAAGTTTCGGCTCAATAGCCACGAAGCTGAAGATATTGTTCAGGATGTATTTGTCAAACTGTATCTTCAATTCAATTCTGGAAATCAGGTTCAATATCCAAAAACATGGCTTTACAAAGTTGCAGTGAATGTTTGTATCAACACTGTAAGTCGACGCAAAGAGACTGAATCGATCGAAAGCGTCAGTCAGTTGGAATTTGGAACGTCTGATTCTTTAGAAACGAATATTGATCAAAATGAACGGGAAGAAATAATCAGAAGTGCTCTATTGAAGCTAAAGGAACATGAAAGACTGGTCGTGATTTTATATTCAGAAGGACTTTCATATAAAGAAATAGCCGAGGTAAGCGGAATTAAGTTTACATCGGTAAGTCAAAATCTTTCCAGAGCTTTAGAGAAACTCAGACCATTGCTTAAAAAACACTATTATGAAATGCTTAACCAATGAACAAATACAACGGTTTATAGATCGTGAAATGCCATCACTACAACCGGAACAATTCCAACATTTTATTTCGTGTCCAAGTTGTAGAGCATTGTATAACGAACAAAAGCTATTGGCACAATCAATAAAAAAACAGATAAACAGCGTTGCTAAATTGCCCGAAAGAATTCCTGAATTTCAGATTCCGGCAAGTATTACTCATACCGCTCCGCGGGTAAAACGATTTCCTCTTTGGGCAAAAATGGCTGCACTGCTTATTCCGGCATGTTTTGTTTGGAAAATGACTATGAAGCCGGATAAACTCAATGAAAAAGAGTTTAAACCAACTGCCGAAAGTATTCGAATGTACGAAATGTGCAACAGTGTGGATGCTAACACAGCTTTTCAGGAGAATATGATTATTACCACCGTTACAGATGCAAATGGGAAAGTAGTTAAATGTGGAACCAATTAAAAAGTAAATAATATGAAGAAGAATCTTTTTATAGCGTTGCTGTTTGTGTCAGCAACTCTATGGTCGCAGCAACTGTCCACTATTTATAAGAGTGGAGAAATAAAACTTGCACCCGATGTCAATTATGCCAAAAACGTGAATTGGAACAAACAGTTTTCTGACTTCAACCAAACTGCTTGGGGAGACCCTATTGGTATGTCCAAACAAATTGTAGTAGCCCCCGATGGCTCGGTATTTATGAGTCATCACACCCGCTATTCTATTACCAAATTTGATAAAAATGGAAATTTCGTGAAGGAATTTGGGAAAAAAGGAGGTAAAGGTCCTGCCGATTTTATTTATATGCCTTCTGTACAGGGAATCTTAGATGGTAAATATCTTTATACAACAGCAGTTGACGGGCATATGCATTTTTTTGACTTGAATGGCAATTGGGTAAAGACGATCCGACTGAAATATATGCCGCTTGGATCAATGCCTATGAAAGGCGGTAAGATAGCCATTTTGGGTCATGTGCCAAGCGGAAATGGTGCTAAACACATCGTTTCGCTTTTGAATTATTCAGATGGAAAAGAGAAAATTATCAGTTCTACTTTTGAGCTTTATGCCAGTTCTGATAAGAAGAGCATCAAGATTACTCCTTATTTTTATAAAGATAAGGATGGGAAAGAACAACATATAGGTCAATGGATTTCATGTAGCTTGCCATTTTCGCACCCATCGTATTATAGGGTGAGGTTTGCAACCAATAGTGCCGGAAATCTCGTTGCTGCATATCCTTCTACCGGTGAAATTGCTGTTTTTGATAACACCGGGAAGAAATTACGGCAGTTTAAAGCTGATCTGAAACGGGAGCTTATTACCCGCGAAGATAGGGAAGAGTATTACCAAAATGCAGCCAAAGATCTGAAGAGGCTGGAAGCGGATGTGGCAAAGAGAACGAATGACAAGGAGTATTGGAATAATTATGTGGTGCAATACAAGCAACAATTGGAGAAATTTCGCGATCCAGCCAACTATCCGGCTAACCTCCCGTATTTTTCCGAAATGATAGTGGATTCAGACAATAATATCCTGCTTTTCCGCTTCACCCGCAAGGAAGGCTCCAATAAGTTTGACGTGTACACTTTCAACAGTCAGGGGACAAAAATAGCCACATCCAGCTTTATTGCCGAGAAATATGATTTGAAAATTAATCCGGCTGTTTTCCGGTTTCACAACGGTAGCATATACAGTGTCTTAAAAGTGAAAAATGCAGTCGGTAACCCGTTGCGGTTGGTGAAGTTTGATTTGAAGAAGAATTGAGAATGAATCGGATGGTTGATCGGGTGACCTCAAAAGTATTTTTAGCACGCAAATGACACAAAATACGCAAATTAACGCAATCTAATTAACGACAATTTGTGTTATTTGCATGCTTTTGATACAATACCCTACTATTTTACGTGAGCTCAATTAAACATTAGTCCGTTAGGACTTAAATATCAATAGAAAGTTCGTTTTGCGTGGATTAATTCCCCGTTAGGGGATTTAGCTATTTATCCCCTAACGGGGAATTCGATGCCAAAACTAACATATTCTATGGATATAAATTCCCTCCGGGAATCATTGTTATCCGGTAAAAACAGTAGATTCTCCCCACTACACATCAGGTTCCTCTATCGTCAGCTTATAGCCAATCTTTGGAATGGTTTCAATGTGAATCCGGTTGTCGGTGCTGAGCTTGTGGCGGAGCGACGACAGGATATTGTGGAGCGATGCTTCTTTGGTTTTTACGTCGGTATCCTCGTTCCATACCGATTCGAGAATGCAGTTTTTGTGTACTACCTGTCCCTGGTTTTTGAGCAACAAAACCAGCACTGCACATTCATTTTTTTGTAAATGTATTTTTTCGTTCCCTACTTGCAGCAGGTGTTCACTAGCCGAAAATAGAAAATTCCCGATATGGCATGCCTGACTAACAGCTTTTTGGTTGGATGAGCGCGATAGCAGTTCATTGATACGCAGGATAAGTTCCCGCATGCCGAAAGGTTTTTTCAGGTAATCTACATGCCCTATTCCGAAGCCTTCCTGCACATCTTCAATTTGTGTACGCGATGTGGTAAAAATAACAGGCACCTGACTCCCTTGCCTGATCTTCTTGCTCACCTCAAAACCATTCATCACTCCCTTCAGGTTTACATCCAGCAAAATAATATCCGGCTGAAAATCGACCTGTGCCTGCAGTGCCTTTTCACCTTCGGACAAGTGAAGCACCGTGAAACCTTCGCTCTCCAGTCCGTCGGTGAGCATAAAAGCCAGGTTGGCATCATCTTCGATCAGTAAAATTTTATTCTTTTCAGTCATCTTTATACTTCGTGTTATTAGGCTTCGCCGATATTTGCCTTCGGCGATATTAACTTCCTTCGGTCGTGATATTAACTTCGTGTTATTGGCTTCGCCGTTATTATACTTCGTGATATTTACTCCCTTCGGTCGTGTTATTTATTCCTTTCATGTTACGCTCGCGAAGCTACTAACGCCCGCAGGGCAAATATCGCGCAGCTAATAACGCCGCAGGCAAATATCGCCCGCAGGGCTAATATCGCGACCGCAGGGAGCTAATATCGCCGAAGGCAAATGTCGTGAGCGAAGCGAACAAATATCGGCGAAGCCTACTAACGCCCGAAGGGGAGATAGACTATAAACTCACTTCCTTTTTCTATTTCGCTTTTTACTTCAATGCGTCCGGAGTGTTTTTCCACTACGGTTTTTACATAGCTAAGTCCGATACCAAAGCCGGCTGGCGATCCGGATTCGGTGTTTAGTCGGGTATATTTCGTAAATACGCGTTCCACTTTTTCGGGCTTAATGCCTATCCCGTTATCTTTTACCGATACGCATAGCGAATTTTTTATTCTCCGGATACTGATAGAAATCAGCACCGATGCTCCTGAATATTTAATGGCATTATCAATCAGGTTGGCAATGCATTGTCGCAAGTGATCCCTGTCGGCTTTGATATTCGCATCGTCTGTCTTGTTTTCTATCAGGATACTCACCTCTTTGTCCGATACAGTGGAAAACTGCTCTTTCAGTTTTTCCACTTCTTCCGCCAGATTGAACCGAGAATAGTTGAGCTTGAAAACTCCTTCTTCGTCCATGGCCAGTGTCATGATCATGGTGATTTTTTCCGACATATCCTTGGTAGCTTCTTTCGAAATGGCCAGATAGCGTTCCTTTTTTACTTTATTCTCGTCTACTGCCGGTTTCGACAGAGCCTCCAGTGCCAGATGCAACTGTGCCACCGGGCGTTTAAGTTCATGAGCCGTATTGCCGAAAAAATCATTTTTTACCGCCATCAGCTTTTTCTGGCGGGCCTGCGTGCGAAACAAAAACCAGATACCATACACGCCAAACAAAGCCAGTAGTAACGAGCTGATAAGCACCGTCCCCATTCGCTTAAAGATGTTGGCCATCGGATTTAACAATATAAGTTGCAATGATTTTTTATTTTCAAAATCGAGTGCTAACTGTTTCGAATAAATCAGAAAACCGGACTCAGCAAATGATTTTTTTGAGCTCTCCAACACTTCCTCGGTAGTTGGGTTAACGAGCTGAATCACAAAGTTTGACTCTATGTTTCGTGCCTGTAATATCGTAAAGATGATACTATCCAGTTTGTGAATGTTTAATGGTTTTTTTTTGCTCACAACATCGTTAATGGCAGTGTTGATTGATCCCAGCAAATCCTTGTTGTTTATTTTCATCTTGTCGAGATTATAAACCACGGTATTTTTAGAGGTTGGGGGTGGAATGATGGTGTCTTTAGTTCCTTTGTTTAAAGATTTATCGCGTAAATCCAGTTCAGCATGATAGGCTTCGGTTAGTACGGCGTCTGTTTCACGCTTTAATGACTCGCTGACTGCATGGTAGTAATTGACTAGCACAACGATTTGCGAAATGAGTATGAATACCAAACACAAAATTGAAATATACGTAATTATGAGATTTCTCATAGCAATATTTCGGATTAAAGCAGGGTTAGAAATAGATTATGGGCCGTGAATTTTAATTGTATTTTAAATTTAACGCCAAATGTACGAAAAATTAGATTTTTATGAAAAAAAAATGAGAAAAAAATTAGAGTCGAAAAAAAAATAATACTGTAATATTGCAATATTAATAAATTCTAAAATAAAGATCTATGCAAACAAGAAAAAATGCAGCAAAGTTTAAAAAAATCACCCCTTCGGAAATGAGTAAAATTGCAGGAGGAGTTTGGGTGACAATTATCAAAGATGGTGTAGAAAAAACTATTTGAGTAAACGCCTGATGATATTTTTTATATAAGACGGTATAGTCAAACATCAACCGGCAAAAGTCCCTGCCATTTATCCCGCAAGGCAGCGGGAGAGGATTTAGGGATGGATCAAAATACTATAAACTAATTTCGAACATGCATTTAATAAAAAATGCCTGAATGAATTTATAAAAAAGTCCCGGTATCACGAATACGAGAAAAACAAGGCTGAAAATTTTGAAATGGTCGCAAACGACAAAAAAGCACGGCTAAAAAATTTCAATTGTCAACAAATGACGAATAATTAAGGCTGAAAATTTTGAAATGGTCACAAACGACAAAAAAATACGGCTAAAAAATTTCAATTGTCAACAAACGATGAATAATTAATCCTGAAAATTTTGAAATGGTCATAAATGAAAAAAAATACGGCTAAAAAATTTAATATGTTATCAAAAAACGAATAATTAAGTCTGAAAATTTTGAAATAGCCTCAAAAAACCTTTTTTAGAAGCGCCTATTTGCAGTTTCAGCCATAACGATGAAATTACGAACGGAATTAACTTCATTACTCACAAATAAAAAAGTAACTACCATGATTCAGAAAACAAATTTTTCGCTATTTCCAAGTGAAGAACTTTATAGTTTTTCCAAAAAAGCAGTCATTCTGGTTGACGAGAAGAAAACAACTATACTGGCTGTAGAACCTTTTCTTGGCAACACCAAAATTCGATTGGAGGATTTTAAAAGTGCGCTCGACAGGGAAGAAAAAAATCCGCTGGTAAAAATTCGAACACAAAAAGCGACTTCTCAGATTGACGCATTTATGGCACTGCGTAAGCAAGCCGAATCGGCTTCTACCCGCAAAAAGGCCGGTGTGTCTGAGGCTGCCGGTGTGATCATTGAAGTTATACGTAAGTACGGATGGACTGTACAATCACTCGGACAAAAAGCCCGTCTGAGTCAGCTGGACGGACTTATTACCGAGCTTAAAACCAAGCATCCGGAAGAAGTTACCACCATTGGTGCTACCGAATTGCTCGAAGAACTGGAACAGGCGCAAGCCGATTACCTGGTAGCCGACACCAACGCAGTGCGCTCCGAGAACAACAGTAGCGACCCTACGGTTAGCGAAACCCGCCAGCCACTGATCGAATCCGTCCGGCAACTGTTTCAGATTATCTCGTTGCAGGAAGTGTCAGCACCCTCGGCCAACGTAACAGCGTTGATAGCGTCGCTCAACGAGCTAATAACCACCTCGCTGGCAACAGTAAAAGCCTCCGACACCCGCACCGAAAATGCGAAAAAGAATGCAACAACATCCACTGAAACTAAATAAATAATCAAAGCGAACCCCCTGCCGGCGAGTAGGGGTATTGCTTTTGAAAAACAATTGTTTATGCTGAAATGAGCATGGATACATAGATTCACCAAAGTCAATGATAATCTTACCTGCGGATTCACCGATAAATTTACGACATTTAAAAAAATTACCATCGTATGAAAGCAATAGGCAAATTTATATTACTCGATATGTCGGAGTTCGATTCCTGGCTGCAGGCACAGACCGTTAAACGAAAAATAATGTTGGTACAACAGCATCATACTTATATTCCTGCATACAAACATTTTACAGGGAGTAACCATTTTCAGCTTTGTCAAAGCATGGAACAAGCTCATAAGGAACGCGGCTTTGCCGAGATAGCACAAAATTTTACCACCTTCCCGGACGGAAAAATCATGGTGTGCCGGAACCTGAATACTATTCCGGCAGGAATTAAAGGAGCAAACAGTTACGGTATTTGTATCGAAAACCTGGGAAACTTCGACAAGGGAAAAGACAACATGAGCAGCTTGCAAAAGGAATGTATTATTCATATTACGCGCTCCCTGCTCACTCGGTTTAAGTTAGTGCCTTCTGAAACTACGGTGGTTTATCATCATTGGTACGATTTGAATACTGGAAAACGAATTGCTAAAGAAGGCATCGGCTCTACCAAAGCCTGCCCTGGAACAAACTTCTTTGGTGGAAATACGGTGGAGGCATTTAAAACGGGGTTGTTGCCGTTGCTGAAATAAAGAAATACGACTGTAAGGATTGAAATGGTGCGCAACATGGAATGAAATTATAGTCTGACGTTTGTGGTAATAACGTGTAAAATACCATCGCGGAAACTGAAAAGCGTTATGAGTAGGTGAAAATAAAAACAAAATAAATATGAAAAAGCAATCAATTAAAGACAGTGCGGTTAAACTAGGAAATGACGATTTGTCAAAAATTAATGGTGGTGGAGATGTTGTTAAGAATGATGCTCCTATAACATATCCCTGGTAATTGTCTTTAAATTAAAGGGAGAATATTTATTATATTCTCCCTTTTCAATTTTTTTATATGAAAAAAGAATATTCAATTTTTTGTTTAAATACAAAAAAATCGCCTGAATGTTATATCGCATTGAAACCAAACCAGTACTGTGATTTTGATGAACAGTTAAACAATCTAGTCTCTTGTTGTTATAGTGTTTTTAATGAATTCCAAATTTCAATTTCACATATTGTATTTGCAAGAATATATATTAGTGATTATAAAAATCAAATATATAAATTAAATGATCATGCGTTGTTAAAATCAATATTATGCGAATGTGCAGTATCAGTAATCGAACAACCTCCTTTGAATAATAGTAAAATCAATATCATTTTGAATGTGATAAAACGAAATGATGTTAATAGACTAAAGGATGGTAATTTATTTGTTTATGAGAACTCGAATTATCTTCATTTATATCAATTAAATAGTGTAGTTTTAAATAACCCTTATAGCGTTTTTAAACAAACGGAGAGTATTTACCAAGAATATATTAATAATTTAAAGAAATACGATATGACAATGCTAGATAATACTATAAGAACTTGGTTGTATATTAATAATATAGATCGAAATTATTCTGATGTTGTAGATGCGAGAAACAAGATATTCATCAATAATGGATTGAATAAAAATACTCATTTTATTACATCTACTGGAATTGAGGGAAATAATTATAATATAGATTGTGGTATTTGTGTTGATTTTTATGCAATCAAAGGGTTGTCTCTTAATCAGATAAGGTATCTTAATGCTCCGGAGTATTTAAATCAAAGTTATAATTATGGAGTATCCTTTGAAAGGGGAATTTGTATCTATTATGGTGATAGAAAGCATATCTATATATCAGGTACGGCTAGTATTGACAAAAATGGAATATGCTTACATGAAAAGAATGTTATTATGCAGACAAAGAGATTATTCAAAAATATTCAGATGTTATTAAGAGATGCTAATGCTGAACTCAATGACATTGCTTGCATGACTATATATATAAGGGATATTGCTGATTATAAGATTGTGGATAAATATTTAAAGAAGAAATTCAGGAATACTCCTTACATAGTTAACTTTGGAAAGGTCTGTCGACCAGAGTGGTTAATTGAAGTTGAATGTATAGCATTAAAAATATATTCAGATAAATTATATCCTCAATTTTAATTCAGAAAATTATATGGATCAAACTAATTTTAAAACGCAGGATGTAAGTACAGAATTAATAGAATTTAGAGGAAATGTATCACATTTGCCTAAATTTAAGGGTATATATTTTAATGTGCTTCATGATAAGAACAATAATATACAAGTTGACAGAATTGACTTTGGTATGAGAAAGATATTACGGAGAACTTTTACTCCTTTGTTTGTGAACCCAATCAAAATATCCGAAATTTATAAGGACGAAAATAGCTTTAATGTAACGGAGTCTTACCTTAAAGACATTCTAGTACAAATACCTCATACTTGTCATACACCTTCTGAAAAATACTTATTTATGACTAATGCGTATTCAATAATTTGTGTTGATACGAATCGAAATAAGGCGATGTTTATTCCGGAGTCTTTTGATGAAAAGTTGATGTTATACAGCAAAACAAATTGTTTCTCGAATGATTATAAGTTTTTCTATTTTATAAGATGGCCAATGGAAGATATGGTAAGTGTAAGAAATGGGAAAGCTAAATATGTTCGTTGTGAAATTTGTAGATTGAAGTTGGATAGTTTTGAGATTGAGCAATTACATACTTTCAGTTTCCCAGAAGATGTACATCAAGTTTCTATTTCAGCCGACAATAAATATCTTGTATTAACGAGTTTTGTGATTAATTATCCTCAATTCTCAGATCCAAATATATTAAAAGAAATGAAGAAGTATTATAAAGCGGGATTGCATAATAGTAAAGTTGCTACATATGATATACATAATAATAAACTTTGGGAAACTCAACTTCCGGTTCCATCTCCAGGTCATTTCGAATTAGATCCTGATGATAGCTCAATGATTTATGTTTCTGCACACAATCTTTTTGTTTTACCTCAAATTGGTACTGTTGGTGGTGGATATGCATCTATTATAAAATTGAAAATAGGAGATAATCAGACCAATATTGTCGATTCATTTTCAGATTCGGACTGTCTTAGAACTACACAACATAGAGTATTTACATATAATGGAAAAAAGTTATTAGTATTTACAACAACACCTTTCAAATTTACAATAGTAGATTTGATGACAATGACTGTATACAGGAAAATACGAATCTATCCTGATCCAAAACCAGAACCAACAAAAGAAGGTTATTTTGTATTCGAAGAGCAATCACCATTAAGTTTGGAGATATCAAAAGATAGTAAATATATTATTGCAGCTTCAAACACATGCTTTTATATTTATGGTATGGATGAAGATTATTTATTTGATGTAATTCTTTATTTACCAAGAGGTAGAGGAATTGGTCATACATTCCCATTTAAAAGATAGGTTTAGAAAAGACATGAAGAGAATATGCTTTTTTAAGCTTTTTCGTTTGGTTTAATTCCTCGAAGCTCTGCTTCGAAAATTAATTGTATTTTTGCTATGTGAGTATATATACATAAAAGCCATAATGTAACAGTCTTACTGTATCATTTTGTTTGCCAAGCTAAATATAGGCGAGTAGTTTTTTCAGACGCAGTTGACAATAGTTTGAAAGACATCTGCATTGGTATTTCCTATCGTTATGAGATTGATTTTTATAGAAATTGGGACAGATAAAGATCATGTTCATTTTTTGATACAGAGTGTTCCTATGTATTGCCCCACGAAAATAATTCAAATAGTAAAGAACATAACTGCAAAAGAGATATTTAGACTTCACTTGGAAGTGAAAAACAGCTCTTGGGTGGAGAGTTTTGAACAAAAAGTTTTTATGTAAATACTGTGAGTAAACATGGGGATGAATCTACAATACAAGCGTATGTAAAAGGTCAAGGTAGAGAAAAAGAATACAAAAAGATACATAGTCAACAGCTGTCTTTGTTTTAATACCTCGTCAGCTTTGCTGCGAGGTAGTCTATTAATAAAAAATAATGTTATGATAGTTTTTGAAACAAGTAATTTAATTATCCGTGGAGTCGAAGATGGAGATTTTAATTCTCTTTTGTCAATTTATAACAAGGCAATTAATATGTTATATATATCAAATAGTAGATATAATTGGACGATAGATGAATTAAAAGAAAAATATAAAGCAATTAATAATGATATTGGTTATGGTCTTTTTGTTATTGAACTTAAGAAAAAATCTTGTATTGTTGGTGAAGCTGGTTTGTTTAACTCATTTCAGGACTGTAATGTTTTAGAGTTAGGATATATCATCGATTCGCAATATTGGAATAATAACTATGGAACTGAAACTTGTGAGGGTTTAATTGAATATAGTTTTAAGTGTTTAAATATTGATAAGGTAATCGCTAGGATGTATAGCAAGAATAATTTTTCTGTTAGAATCTGCCAAAAGAATAATTTACGCAAAGTGGCAACAAATCTCACAGCTAGTGGAGATGAGTATTTTACATTTGAACTCCAAAATTCGTTAAAAAATAGAAATTCAGACTCTGTTCAATAATTATTCAAGTGACGAAAATTTCCACTAGATGGAAATAACCGGAATAATTCGATGTTGTTTATAAAAAGAAAAATAGAATGCTGATTGAGTATGTCAACAATCCAGCATTTAAAGATAAAGTGGATAATAATAAAACGGATATAGTTTTTTTTGTTTTTAACTATAACATAGGGCTTATCATGTTGTAGAACTATGAAAATTATCCGGACAAGTCTTTAAGTTTATTTAAAAACTGTTCCGTCATCGTTTGCTTGCGTTCTTCTTATTTTCTTTTTGGTGTAATTATGCATATAACATTATATTTATTCAATTACTTATCTAGTTTGTTTAATTTAAATAATCAAAGAAAGAATTTTTATTTTTAGATATGAATTTTAGAAACAATTTATTTGTTAATTTATGTGTAGGCGTATATAATCACTATAACTCTTTCTCCAATATGAATCTCAAATTTTTCCGACAACATGATTTTATGGATTGTGGTCCAACTTGTTTGCAAATAATATCTGCCCATTATGGCCGTACGTTTTCGTTGGAAAGTTTGAGAGAGAAAACTTTGATGACGAGAGAAGGAGTTTCAATGTTAGGAATTAGTGAGGCGGCAGAATATATTGGATTTAGAAGTACTGGTGTGAAAGTTTCATTTAATGATTTGATGGGAGCACCATTGCCTTGTATTGTTCATTGGAATCAACAGCATTTTGTGGTGGTATACAATATTAAAGGTAAGTATGAACAAGAAATAGTATATGTTGCTGACCCTGCTGCAGGAAAATTGAAATATCCAAGAAAAGAGTTTTGCCGGTGCTGGATAAGCACCAAAGATGAAGGAAAAGATGTGGGCGTGGCGTTGCTGTTGGAGCCCTCGCCTGACTTTTACGAACAGGAAGACGAGAAAGTAAACCGAAAAGGGTTCTCCTTTCTTTTTTCTTATCTGCGGCCTTATAAAATACTGATAGTTCAGCTTTTTTTAGGTCTTCTCTTTGGCAGTTTATTGCAGCTGATGCTGCCTTTCCTGACGCAGTCCATTGTCGATTTTGGTATAAGCGGACAGAATATAGGTTATGTTTATTTGGTATTGATAGCGCAATTGGTGCTTACATTCAGTAGCTCTGCCGTTGGTTTTATCCGTGGATGGATATTATTACATTTAGGGACACGGATTAATATCGCTTTGGTCTCGGACTTTCTTATAAAACTGATGCACCTGCCCATGGGCTATTTCGATTCCAAAATGGTGGGCGATATCCTGCAACGCATTAACGATCATGTTCGAATCCAAAATTATTTGACTAATTCGAGTTTGAGCGTACTCTTTTCCGTTGTCAATATTTTTATTTTTAGCATTGTATTGTTTTTTTATAGCTACACGATTTTTGCCATTTTTTTTATTGGTAGTGTTTTGTACTTTTGTTGGGTATGGCTGTTCATGAAACGGCGGGCAGAACTGGATCATAAAAGTTTTGCTCAATTGTCCGCTAATCAGAGCAATATCGTACAGCTGGTAACCGGTATGCAAGAAATAAAACTGAATGCCTGTGAGCAGCAGAAACGTTGGGACTGGGAACGTATCCATACAAAACTCTTCCGTCTTCGTGTTAAAGGACTGGCGTTAGCACAGTATCAGGATTCGGGTGCAGTACTTATCAATCAAACCAAGAATATTGTTATTACTGCTTTGGTGGCCAAGTTGGTTATTGATGGCAGTATGACGCTGGGTATGATGGTGGCTGTGCAATATATTATCGGGCAATTGAATGGACCTGTTGATCAACTTATTTCTTTTTTGCGCGAAACGCAGGATGCCAGACTCAGTTTAGAGCGTCTGAGTGAAGTGCATGATAAAGACGATGAAGAAGCAAAAGATGAAAGCCGCATACGGGAAATACCAACCAATAAAGATCTGATTCTTCGTAATGCTACCTTTGGTTATGATGCCACTTCTATAGGCAAACCCGTCATAAAGGGAATTCAGCTCAATATCCCGGTGGGTAAACAGACAGCCATTGTAGGTACCAGCGGCAGTGGAAAAACCACGCTGATTAAATTGCTGTTGGGCTTTTATCCTTTGCAGAAAGGAGATATTCTGTTGGGCGAAAACAATATGAAAAATTACAGCATTCGCGAGTGGCGCAAACAATGCGGCGTGGTGATGCAGGACGGTTTTATTTTTTCGGACTCTATAGCCAAAAACATTGCTCCCGGAGCTGAAATTATTGATAAAGAAAGATTGCTTCAGGCTGTAATCACAGCTAACATTCGGGATTTTATAGAAACATTGCCCTTGTCGTACAATACTAAAATAGGGAACGAGGGGCATGGCCTGAGTCAGGGTCAAAAACAACGGATACTTATTGCCCGGGCAGTTTATAAAAATCCGGCTTTTGTTTTTCTGGATGAGGCTACCAATGCACTAGATACAAATAATGAGCGGGTGATTATGGATAATCTGCAACGTTTTTTTGAAGGACGAACATCGGTGGTTATTGCTCACCGACTCAGTACGGTAAAAAATGCCGATCAGATAGTGGTGCTGGAAAAAGGTGAAATTGTAGAAATAGGCACACATCAGGAACTCACGAAGAAACAGGGAGCGTATTATTGGTTGGTGAAGAATCAACTGGAACTATGATGTGATGATTAGTTGATATGGTAATGTGATGATGAGTTGATGTGGTAATGTGATAATTAAAGAGGTAAATGGAAGAATCGGATAAAATAGAATTACGTAGCGAGGAAGTGCAGGAGATATTATCCCGCCCGCCGCATGCACTTATCAGGTATGGAATATCTGTTATTTGTGGAGTAATGGTCATCTTGTTTGTCGGTAGTTTCTTTTTTCGGTACCCCGATGTGGTATCGGGCGATGTGGTTATTACTACCGAAAATCCGCCGGTGTGGCTTGTTGCCAAATCTACCGGAAAAATAAAAGAATTGTTATGCTCCGATAAGCAGGCTGTTCATCAGGGTGATGTGTTGGCGGTCATTGATAATTCGGCAGTAACCACCGATGTGCAGCAGGTAGATCGACTCCTTTCGCAAGTGATTGTGAATGATCAGACCTTTAGTATTCCCCGGGAGTTAGTACTCCGGTCATTTGAATTGGGAGCTTTACAATCCAATTTTTCCGCTTTTACCAAAGCAGCTATGAACTACGATAACTTTTTGACTCTGAATCTGACAATTCAGGAAAAAAACTCTGTGCAAAAACAAATAGTAAACCGAACGGTTTATGCCTCTAACCTGCAAAAACAGTTAGAAATGAAAAAACATGAACTGGTTATTGCAAAGTCGGCGTATGAAAGGGATAAACTACTGTTTGGGCAGAAAATAATCTCAGCATCCGATATGGAAACGGCCGAGCAAACCTATTTAAATAAACAGCAGGACCTGCTCCAACTTAAAACATCTATTTCATTACAAAACGTAGAGTTTTTACAAATGAAAGAGTCTGTAAATAAACTTTCCTTGCAATATCTGCAAGAAAAACATCAGTTATTCTCAGAATTGAAATCATCCCAACGGGAATTAATAGCTGCTATTGAAACCTGGCAACAAAGCTATTTACTGATAGCCCCGCAATCGGGGGTTGTAACTTTCAATACTTTTTGGAAACGAAATCAATTTGTAACCTCCGGTGATAAGGTCTTTGCTATAGTTTCCCGAAAGCCGGGGCAACTGATTGGAAAGATAAAGGTTCCTGCCTCCGGATCGGGAAAGGTTCATGTCGGGCAGAAAGTCAATATTAAAGTTTCAGGTTATCCTTATCTGGAATACGGGTTCTTACAGGCCAAAACAAAGAATATCTCCTTAATATCAAATAATGATTATTATTCCGTGGAAGTCGATTTCCCGAAAGGATTACATTCAACTGTAAATAGAGAGTTGAAATTTTCGGGAGAAATGACCGGTACAGCGGAGATAATTACTGATGACAGAACTCTGATAGAACGATGCACCCCCATAAAACTATTGGCAAAAAAATCTTTTGAATAACCACAGTCGGTGTCATGTAGACCCTGTTTGATATTCTTTAGTCTACTCTTGAATAGTTGAACTCCTTAAATAATGTTAAGCGTAAATCTTTTTTTATAACTCTATACGTCTAAGAATAAAATAATTAATTGTATGGAGTTTAAAGATTGTCTTGCTTTTATAGTACTATGTATTGCATAGTACTATAAAAGCCCATATATTTGCATCGTGATTGATCGTAGTCTGTCGTTTACAATAGGATAGTGATAGCACAGAATCATAATCAAGACTCAGGAACTTTTCGACTTTCAACTTTTTCAAACTTATAAAATAAGAATGATTACACTTCAAAACATCAACAAAACCTACGACATGGGACAGGCCTCTCTGCATGTTCTAAAAGGAATAGATTTACACGTAGCTCAGGGTGAGTATGTTTCTATTATGGGTGCTTCCGGTTCCGGAAAATCTACCTTGCTGAATATTCTGGGAATTCTGGATAATTATGATACAGGCGATTATTATTTGAATAATACACTTATTAAAGATTTGTCGGAGAAACAGGCTGCCGTGTATCGCAACGAATTAATTGGTTTTGTATTTCAGTCGTTTAATCTGATCAATTTTAAAAATGCACTGGAAAATGTTGCTTTGCCACTTTATTATAAAAATATAAGTCGCAAGAAACGTAATATTATAGCGATGGAGTATCTGGATCAGATGGGGCTGAAAGATTGGGCATATCACATGCCAAATGAAATGTCGGGTGGGCAGAAACAGCGCGTAGCTATAGCCCGCGCTATTATTTCGGAGCCTAAGGTTCTACTGGCCGATGAACCTACC
>JAATGT010000174.1 GCA_015654525.1 Bacteroidales bacterium | reverse complement strand
TTTTGCTCAGACAGCGAAAAATCCTTTCTCTAAATTTGGATATAAAAAACAAGTAATGTACACTTCCTCCAAGGGAGAATTTGAAGAATTTCACGACAATGCAGATATCGTTGAAATTGGGTCGGTGTATTTCAACACGAAAACAAACAAGGTTGTTGGCTTTATCAGCGAAGAGAAAGAAAAAAGGAATATTGCTACCGCCATTTCTGCTATGTCTGTTGACCCGCTTTGTGAAAAGTATTATTGGATTAGCCCGTATGCGTATTGTTTAAATAATCCAGTGAGATTTGTTGATCCTGATGGAAGGCTTGTCATGAGTAAGCAAATGCAAAAAGAAAATCCAGAGCTTACAAAATATGTAAAGAATCTTTCGACAGACTGGAATCGCAAAAGTGCAGAATTTAAAAAAGAGTTTATGGAAAAGAGTGGTATGACAGAAAAACAAATAAAACAAATGCTTACTTTTGGTAAAGGACCTACAGTTGAGGTTGTAAAAGATCTTAAAGATTCAAAGGGGGTTGCATCAAATGGACTCACAACAGGAATTAATAGTTTTCAATTAGACAAGGATGCTGTTAATATGTTAGAAAATGCCAAAGCAACTGACGATAAAGCTAGTGGTAAAATCATGGTTGAATCAACGACATTCCATGAATTAACACATATAGGTAATTTAAAAGTCAATGGTAATCCCCAAGGACATTTTACAGAATCTGGACGAGCTTTTGAGGAGGGAGCATATGGACAGCAAATTGAGACATTCAATGTTGAAAAGTTCTGGCGTTCAAGTCAACCAGTACAACCAATAACACCACCTTCTATACCACTTTTACCAGTGCAACAAACAGTGTCTCCAGCAACTATCCCAGTTCAATAGACTGAAAAATCAATTATGAAAAGAATTATTCAATTATTAGAATTTATTTTTATTGTATCATGCCTATATAGTCAGACTCCACAGTTAAAAATGAAAATAACAAACTTAAATTCACATAAAAAGAGTATTGAACTTTGCGTTGAAGTGGATAATTTATCTAGTCAAGAAATTGCGATATATTATCAAAACATAGATCAAATATGCTCAAGTTTAATGAGTATCAAATTTATTGATACGACAAACAATCAAATTCATTTATTATTCCCATGTACATCAATTCCAGACTTAAATCACATTGATTTAACGGATAAAAACAGTCTAATTATTGGAGCAAAAAATAAAGTCAGCATTAATTATTCATTTAACAAGAAAAATATAGCTCCATACCTTAAAAAGAAGAAAAGGTACAAAGTTATTGTTGGTTGGTACTTTAAAGATGTTTTTATTAAAACAGATTTTAAAAACTACTTTAATGGCGATGTTGAATCAGACTACATTTTATTTAAAAACGAATAAATTGATTGTGAGGATTCAAATTCTTATTATTTCTTTTTGTAATTGTATCTACTAACTAATACGTGGTCTAAAGATGAGAAAACAAAGGTAAAGCATTTACATATGAAATAAATCCATGAACAAAGCAACATTAAATACAAAAAAAAGAATAATTATATTACTGGCCGTAGATGTAATATTGTATTTGCTCTTTAAACACTATCAACCTCTTTGTGAACCTTGTATTACTGGTGAATACCCACCATGTTTATCTGCTCAACAATACAATTTATTTGGGAATAATTATAAATATAATCTATACACTGTATGTGATTGTCAAATCAAGAAAAAATAGAAACTCTGATAAGATTTAAAAACATTATTTGTCTAATAGTTTTGCTCAGACAGCGAAAAATCCTTTCTCTAAATTTGGATATAAAAAACAAGTAATGTACACTTCCTCCAAGGGAGAATTTGAAGAATTTCACGACAATGCAGATATTGTTGAAATTGGGTCGGTGTATTTCAACACGAAAACAAACAAGGTTGTCGGCTTTATCAGCGAAGAGAAAGAAAAAAGCAATATTTCTACCGCCATTTCTGCTATGTCTGTAGACCCTAAATGCGAAAAATATTATTGGATAACTCCCTATGCGTATTGCTTAAATAATCCGGTTAGATTTGTTGATCCAGATGGAAGATTAGTTGTATTTGCTTCTGGAGTCTCGGATCAATTTAAACAGAATTATATGACCGCTAAACAAGCTTTAATAGCTCATAACTCGGGTGGTTTTATAAAAGTATTAGAAGAATCGAAGGCCACATATACAATTACAGAATCAAGCAACTTAGAATCAAGTTTTAATGGAAAGAATAATACTTTAACTTGGTCTTCAAATGCCATGTTATTAACAACTAATGGTACTTCTCTTTCAGCTACTACAATTTTAAATCATGAGTTAGATAACGCAGCTCAAAAAGATCAGAATCCTGAGCAACAGAAACAAGATGGTAATACTAAATCAACTAATTACGGAAATAAGGAAGAAGAAAGAGTAATTACAGGGTCAGAACAACAAACAGCCAAAAATTTAGGAGAAATAAAAGAAAGTGAGGTTACTCGTACTGATCATGGAGGAACTTTATATCAAACAAATAGTCCTACGTCTACTGAGATTACAAACACACCAATTGTAACTGCACCAAAAAAAGAAGAAACAAAATGAAATATCTATCACTAAAAAAATACCATTGGGCTTATATTCTTATTGTCCTGCTTATACAATCAACAACTCTAACTGCAAAAGAAGCTCTTTGTAAGAAAGTTATAATTCAATATGTCGATCTTGACATTTTGACAATATCAGATGTCAGTTGTCAGTATTTCAATATCGCATTTGATAAAGAAATTAAAACTTTGACAATTACAAATAATCGAAAAATAGAAGAATTAATTGGGCTTTTAAATAATCTTGAGATTGACCAAGAAACAAAATCACTAGATGTCAGAGTAAAAGTAAAAGTATTGTATAAAAAAAACACTGAAGAAATATGTTTGGATAAGTTTAATGTAATCAGAGGAAAAAATATTTATAAAATGAACACTAATCTTTTACAGTTCATAAAAAAACAAATAGAACCATGATAATCATAAAAAGCGGCATATAGACTTAAAGTATGACATAATGAGTATGCAATTAGTAAAGAATATGAAATTAACGCTTTGTCTCCTCATCCTTACATGCTTTTCAGGTTGTGATTATGTGAAATATGCCAAAGCAATAAAAGAAGAAACGATAACTAAGTTTAATGTCAATAAAGAATTTGTCAAAAGAGTTTCTTTTGTCGGCGATGTAATTGAAAAAACAACTTGTGAAGACTGTCAAGGTGTTTATAAATATAGAGTCAAATTGCAGTTGAATAAATTAAGCGAGAAGCCTAATATAAGCAATATCCAATTTAATCCCTATTATTCTTTTGAGAATGATTCAATAGTAGTAATCTCAATTTCAAAGAATTTATATGATAGAATGATATTGAGAGACAGATTGTCAAAGAAAAATAATTCTTTATACCTAATCAGAAATAATCAAGAATATCAATATTTAAGCAAAGAGAAAGATAAATGGCTACCTTGACGTACATTTCAAGATTTACCATGATTCAAAGTTTTGTTATCTAGAGCTGATAGTTGCGAAAGATAATTATAGGTATATTTTAATAGCAAGTCGAAATTAAAAAACTCAAATTCTCACTATTTATGAGAAAAAATATTTATTTGGTTTTTGGACTTTCCTTTTTTGTTTTTGCTAGTTTACACGCAAAAGTACCAAAACAAAATCCATTTCAACTGGTGGATGTTCCTGATAGCGTATATCTAAAACTTGAAAGTGCATATCAATTAATCACTGGTTTTGATAGTGTCAATGCTGGTAGAAATGTTCGTAATCTGATAAACAGAAAAGATTTCATTTTTAAGAATGATCTATATTCTTTTAAAGGGCAAGGACCTCACTTTCCAAGATGCATTTTTATCTTTAAGAACCCTAAAATATATATCTTTAAGAGTATAGGAGCTTTCGATTTTGTAGGAGTTTTACACGAATATTTGGAATGCATAAAACTTTTAGAATTATCGGAAACAGAAAGAGTATTATATCTTAAAACGATTGCAAGTTACTTGGAAAATGAGTCTGGATTGACATATGGGGCTGAAACTAATACATTGAAACAGCCTTAATTTGTTCCACAATAAAATTTGCAAATGAAACTCAAATTCTTACTATTTCTCTTTTTGATTCCTTTTTGTCTCTCTATTAAAGCACAAAATGCTGAACAAATCTATTGTAATGCGTACAATTCGATAGATAGCATGCTAGTTGAAACCAAGCCATTAAACTTTCAACAAGCTGTTTTTACTACTGAAAATGCTTATTTTGAAAATAGAATCAGCCCAAATGACTTTGATAATATAATTCATTATTATACCTCTATTTGTAATGGGATAATAGCTTCTAAAAATATCGTTTATCCTGAAAAAGATAAGGAAAAGGCAACAGCCCAATGTGCTGTGTTTCTATTTATGACGGATTCTATCCCAGTGACGACAAACGAAGGAGTTGTTATGCACACTCCGTTTGCATATAATTTTGATGATTTTGCAGGGCAAAAAGACTGGTCGAATATGTTTGTTTCAACATTGATGCAAACTAAAAAGGGAAATTGCCACTCGTTGCCCTATCTGTATAAAATGATAATGGATTAACTTGGACAGCCTGTTTATTTATCGCTTGCACCGAGTCATATTTATATAAAAGCACAAAATAAACGTGTTGGCTGGTATAATATTGAGTTGACTTGTGGCGATTTCCCGACTGACGCGTGGCTTATGGCTTCGGGATATATTCACACCGATGCCTTACGGAACGGAATTTACATGGACACTCTTTCAACAAAACAATCGGTTTGTCTTTGTTTGGTCGATTTGGCACAAGGTTATCAGGCTAAGTTTGGTATTCAGGACGGTAGTTTCATTTTGAAGTGTTGCGAAACAGCATTAACTCATTTCCCGAAATACATTAATGCAATGCTGTTGAAAGCCGAAACATTGACTGTATTGTACAAGCAATCTGATAAAGATTCGGAACAAGGTAAAAAATTATTTGCACAAATGAATGAAATGTATACGCATATTCATGAACTTGGTTACCGAAAAATGCCACAAGGAATGTATCTCAACTGGTTGAAGTCCTCAGGAACACAAACCACCAATTACCGAATGAAATCATTACTCATAACAAAAGACAATATGTAAAAGCATTTATGAGAAAGGTTGTTCTATATTTTTTATTGTTCATATCAACTCATTCAGTTGCTCAAACTGTGCCAACTGTTGCAATTCCGCAATTGCCAACAGTTGGAGTTCCGCAACCCAATATTTCAAATCCGTATCAATACCCAAACCAAGCGCAGACAAACTTACAGCAAGTTAATCCCTACAATCCAAATGAAATTAAGGACGTAAAGAGACGAAACGAAGCTCTTATAAATGAAGCAGCAGAATATCAACGACGCATTGATGGTCAGAATCAAATTCAATCAGACATTCACATGCTTGCCACCAAAGGTTTTCCTTCCCAGTCATATCAAAATGGAACAGCAAGCTATTACAAAGCTTTTGACGAAATCAACAATATGCTGGATGGCAAACAACCGCTTAATCTTGGGCGTGCGGTTTTTCTTGTTGAAAATGCTTATTACAATAATACTTTGAAGTATGATGTTTATCAGAAGTATTTAAATGATCAAGTTCAAATATGCAATCAGAAAATACGAGAAGAAAAACTAAATGAGGACAACAACCTTGTAAAGAATATGATGTTGTTCCGTTTAATTTCTGATACCCTGAAAATCAAAACTAAAGGAACAGAGCGTACAATTACCCATTTGCCTATAAAATACGATTTGGACGATTACAAATCAGAAAAACATTTCGACAGTCATTTTGTTACGAAACTAATGCGAAGCGGCTCAGGTCAATGTCTTTCCATGCCATTGTATTATCTTGTTTTAGCAGAAAAAATAGGAGCACAAGCTTATTGGGCATTCTCACCCCAACATTCATTCGTTAAGATACAAGATGAAAAAGACACATGGTATAACTTAGAACTTACATGTGGGGCTATTCTCAGCGATGCTCATTATATGAATAGCAGTTACATTAAAGCCGAAGCAATTCGAAACAGACTCTACCTCGAACCAATGGGTAAAAAGGAAATCGTTACTCGTTTGCTTGATGAATTGGCAAAGGGATATTACGAAAAATTCGGGATGGATGATTTCTTTCTAAATTGTATAAACACTTCTTCCAAAAACGTAAAAAACCAGTTAGAACCGCTTATTATGAAAGCTGCATACGAATCAAGGTTGGTATTAACACTGGCTAAGCTTTTGGAAGCACCAAAGCCCGAAATCATGCAACAGAAATCACCTGAATCTTATCAGCATTACCTGAAACTACAAAATTTAGATCAACAAATTGACAATCTTGGCTACGAAGAATTACCGGATGGCATTTATGCACGCTGGTTAGAGTATATCAACAAGTTGAAAGCAAAAGAAGATAAACGAAAAAATCTTTTAATAAATAGGTAAAGGCAGATAAACGATGTAGGGAAAATCTATAGTGTAATATAATTTTGTTGGATAAACAAGGTTGTCTATGGCACAACAAAAGAATGGGCGTTTTAGTCGGGATAAGCTAATGTTGTAAAATAACTATAAAAATGGGTGAATGCGTTTTTTTTTATCTCCGGCATTATTTCTCCTGATTTGTTGGAAAATCTTCGGTTTACAGTGCCCTGCGACAGTAAAAAAACAAATCAGAGCGAAAAACGACCCTTTTCGGCTACAGTTTTTATACGGAAAATAAGATTTTTAAAAGAAAATGATGCCGATTCAAAAAAAGTATTTATCTTTGAAGCGCTAATTAACATGGATGCAGTTTTCAACTGTATAAAACATGCTTATTGAAGTCCTGAAAATCCGTGAAAGAACAAAGATCGGAAAAAGCTGGTTTTGGATGATGATGCAACCGGCATTTAAAAACAAAAACCTCGGAAGACGTAGAAGCAGAACTAGAATGATAGTGATTTTGACCGAATTTTACAGAATGAAATTTGATTCAAAAACAGTATATTTGTATTATAAATTCACGCTGTAAATACAGTTAATTAAAAACCAAAAAAATTATTTGAAAAATGGAAGAGTTAGTAAACAAAATTAAAGCTCAATTTGAAGCTTTCGGAACAGATGCAGATTTACAAGTTGAAAAAAACAACAAAGCAGCCGGTACCCGTGCACGCAAGGCTTCTCTTGACTTGGAAAAGTTATTAAAAGAATTCAGAAAAGTATCGGTAGAACAATCAAAGAACTAAAGATTATTTTCTTCTCAGTAAGCAAAGCTCTTCCTTGATTGAAGGAGCTTTTTCTATTTTATATGGTATAGTAATCAATAAGTGCATGTTTGAAATTAGTTTATATTATTTTGACCCACCCCTAAATCCCCTAAAGGAGACTTTTGCTGAGTGAAAATGTTGATTCTTTTCGCACATGTCGCACTTCGGCAGCCCCCTTTAGGGGGGTTGGGGGCAGTTAAGAGAGCATTTTTAATATAAACCAAATCATGTCACGTATTTAATATTAATGACATACTTTTTCCGATTACTTCAGATAAACGGTCTTGTAACTCGTAGCTAGCCCCTTGTAACTATTTATCCGTTACTTTTATCTGCTGGAATAAATTTATTATATTTGTCTTTCCTAATTGATTTTGTAACTCCAATGGATATAAAACAATCTTTCGACCCCATTCTGGATCCGAAAACAACTATTCTTGTTTTGGGAACCATGCCCAGTGACAAATCACTGGCATTGGCGGAGTATTACGGAAATCCCCGAAATCGTTTCTGGAAAATCATTGCAACCATAACAAACAACAAATTACCACTCACCTATTTCGACAAAAAAGAGCTTTTGGCTAAAACAGGTATTGGTGTTTGGGACGTGGTACGTAAAGCCAGCCGCAAGGGCAGTCTGGACAGTGCCATTGAAAACGAAGAACCCAACGATCTGGATAATTTTATAGCAGCACAAAAGAGTATAAAAGTGATAGGATTTAATGGAGCAAAATCGGAAGCCCTGTTTAATAAGCATTTCGACCGCAAACCGGGGATCAAGTATGTGTCATTGCCCAGCTCAAGCCCTGCCAATGCAGGTATCGGCTTCGATGCTCTCTGCAATGCGTGGCGGCAATTGCTGGGATGAAAAAAAAATCAGAAAATGCCTGTAGTTAAGTACCCGAATAAATATAATGTCACATAATAATATCAAAGAGAAAAGAAGATTAGAACGCGGATAAACGCTGATCTAGCGGATTTTTATACGGATTTTAATTTCGACAAGTCGAAATGATTTTCAATAGTTTAGACTCTTATCAGTCATGCTTGCATGACTAAGATCAGTTTTAGATCCGTTTAATTATTATCCGTTTTTATCCGCTCAATCCGTAAAATCAGCGTTCTATTCTTTTTTTTATACGACATTATATTATTCTGCTTACTTATGAGTAAAGGATAATTAAAATCTATATTAAAAGAAAAAATAATCGATTCTAAATTCAAAGTTTAGTTATGAAAACAGTTCTTGCAGCAGTATTATTTATGTCTTCCACTTTTGTAGGACTTGGACAGAATGCATCATTCGACTATTTTGGCCTTCCACGGCCTGGCAACAATGTTGAGCTTTTTGCTCCGGACATTGTTTCATTAAAGAATTCCAAAGAAAAATCGGTAGCAATTTCGCCCAGAGGTGATGAAGTTTTCTTCTCAGCAGGTAAAAACTGGCCTGAGTGCAAAATAATGTGGGTAAAAAAAGTCAACAATACATGGTCGAAACCGGAAGTAGCCGAATTTTCTTCTGATTGTTATGCTACAGAACCTGCATTCTCACCCGACGGTAAATATTTATATTATTCTTCGAGTAAAGGCATGCAGGATATTAAACAATATAGTATCTGGAGGGTTGAAAAAGTTGGTAATGCATGGAGTAAGCCTAAAAAAGTAATCGATATTGCAGATCCCGACCTATTAGAGTTCCATCCCACAATCACAAAGAAAGGTACCGTGTACTTTTGTTCTTGGAATTCACAAAAACAAACCGGGAGCATCTATAAATCAAAATTTACAGGAAAGACTTATTCTAAACCCGAAAAAGTTGATCTCCCGTTTAATGTGCCGGGTAGCGATACTGATCCATTTATCGATCCGGAAGAAAAGTATATAATTACAGCCTCTGCCGGACAATCTGGCAAAGGGGGATACGATGTATATATCTTTTATAATAAGGGAAATGGTGTTTGGTCATCTCCTGCTGACCTGGGAGATAGATTTAATACTCCGGAAGATGAAGATTCGTTTGATATTTCACCCGATGGTAAATACATATTTATCTACAAACAGGATAATGTTTACTGGACTGAATCAAAAGGAGTATTGAAAAATAACTAGTGCTTATTCCCGGTTTTACAAATATATATGCCTGAATACTTCCAATGCTGAATGGGAAATAAAATATTTTATCTTTACACAATGCATGAAAACCTTTTAAACATAATAAAGCAACAGGTAACAATAACCGAAAATGACATCGGACTTTGTAAGCAGTATTTTGAACCTGTTTTGTTTCCAAAGAACAGAATTATTGAAGAAGAAGGTAAAATTCCGCAATACCTCTATTTTGTGGTATCGGGTTTTATGCGTTTGTTTCATTACAATGAGCATGGCGACGAAGTAACAACACATATAAATTGTCCTCCGGGATTTATAACTTCCTACGCTGATTTTATTAATCAAACCAAAGCCGCCGACAATGTAGAATGCATTACAGAATGCCAACTGCTGAGAATTACAAAAAGCAACCTGGATTTATTGACACGAACAAGTGAGGCCTTTAAAGACTTTAGTATTTGGGTTTTTCAGCAATCCATTGCTTATAATGAAAACCGGTCGAAAGAACTGGCAACCTTAACGGCAGAGCAGCGCTACAAAAAGTTGATTGAAAATTATCCGGCCATTCTTCATAATGTTCCTGTTCAATATATCGCATCCTTTTTAGGAATGAAACCGGAAAGTTTAAGCAGAATTCGTCGGCAAATGATTAACTAACAAATGTCAAGTGACGATTGATGCGTCCGGCTTTACTTTTGTGTCATCATTTAAAATCAAAAATATGACACAAAAGAATTTAGCTTTAGTTAGCGGTGCAAACGGGCATCTGGGCAATAATTTAGTACGGTTACTGATCAGTAAGGGAATTCCCGTTCGGGCTTCGGTTCGAAATATCAAAAACAAAGAGCCTTTTGTCGGGTTGGATTGCGAAGTCGTTCAGTCCGACATTACCGACAAACAATCTTTGATAAATGCATTACAGGGCGTAGAAACATTTTATGCTGTTGGAGCTGTTTTTAAACTTTGGGCAAAAGATCCTCAAAAGGATATTTACGATGCCAACCTTAGCGGCACAAAAAATCTGGTTGAGGCAGCTGCCGAAGCGGGTGTAAAAAGAATTGTGTATGTCAGTTCAATTGCTGCCCTCAATTATACGATACTTCCAACAAAAGAAAGTTACGGACAAAATCCCGATCGGAGGGATATGTACTACAATTCTAAAAATGACGGAGAAGCACTGGCCTTTGCATTGGCAAAGAAACATAATATAGAATTAGTAGCAGTGTTACCTTCTGCCATGATTGGTAGTGAGGCTTTTGGTAGTCTCAATGTTTCCTACAATATCATTAACCTGATATTAAAAAAAGAAATTCCGGTAGAAACAAAAATAACGTTGAACTGGGTTGATGTGAAAGATGTGGCGGAAGGTTGTTACCTGGCAGCTACCAGAGGAGTAAATGGCGAACGCTATATTCTGGCGAACGAAAAATGTACTTCAATAAAGCAAACAACACAAATAGCCCAAAGCTTATTTCCAGAACTAAATATCAAAATGCCGGTTGCGGTACCCAAACCGTTATTATTCTTTGTAGCCTGGCTAATGGAAATTGGAAGTAAGATAAGCGGGAAAGCTCCGGTATTAAGTCGCAAAGATATTGCTATGTTCTCGGGTTTACAGCAAGACTTTGATATTTCAAAGGCTAAAAAAGAATTGGGCTTCAAACCCAAAGATTCTATCAGTGCAGTTAAAGAAGCCATGTTATATTTAAAAGAAAATCAAAACCGGCTGGCTTGATGATTGAAGTGGAAAATTCCTGTTGTATAAACTAACGAGGATTTATACTATACGTACTAAGAGAGCCTGTATGAAATACTTTTCATACAGGCTCTCTTAATTAACTGAAGCCGGGCTAAAAGATGAATTAAGTAATAACATTTAACGATTTGGTTTTTGAAAGTAAAATTCAGATAAACATCTTGTAACTCGTAACTATTCACTTGTAACTATTTAATGTGAATCTTTCTTTCGAACTTTCATTAATTTATAAATACGGGCCTACAAAGCCAATTATTTATAACTTCCCGGGCTTTGAACTGAATGCAAATAATAAATTGTTTTTCCCTCTCGTTTTGTATACTGATAAGGAATAATATTTAATGATCTGTAATCTGAAAGCAAAATTCAGATAAACAGTCTTGTAACTCGTAACTATTCGCTTGTAACTAATTAAACTTTTAATGGTCGGAATCAAATGAAAAAACGTTGTAATCTACCCATGTTGGTATTAATATCTTTACTGATTTTGTTGTCTTCCTGTGCCGTTCAAAAAGGTGTTCAGGTTGGAGTAAATCTTCCGGTAAATAAGCAACTTAATTATTCTATAACAACCGGACCTGTGCGGGTACAATCCACACCTTTCTGATTTCTATCCTCTCTCGCTTTCCCAATGTCCTGCTTTCCCCGGTCGCGCGGATATAGCAGTCCTGATTAAATACAAAAAAGAACAATGTTTTCGGGTCGGATTGAAAAACCGGATCCTTCTTGGTTTATCCTCGTTTCTGATTCAGAAAATATAAGTCAAATAAAGATCCGCTTTGTTACCTAAAATAATATCGATAGGTATTATCTTTTGTGGACTTCAAAAAAAACAATTCACCACAAAAGGAACACAAAAGCCGGAAATGAAAAATCTTGAGCTATATATCGTCTGTATTTTCAAGGAAACAAAAGCTAGAGGCTGTATCAAAAGTCTTTTTAGAACGCAAATAACGCAAATAACACAAAATGCGCAAATTAACGCAATCTTATTGAATTGAAATTCAATAAATAATATTCTACCTTACAAATCTTATTTGCGAAAATTTGTGTTATTTGCGTTATTTGCGTGCTTTTGATACAACCACTTTGTGTGCCTTTTGTGGAGTTTTCTTTTGCTTATGTAAAATAAAGGATAATCATTCAAATCAAAAATAAAAATCATATTTTTTTCATTTCTCTAAAATATTTCTCTTTTTCATTTGTCTTCCTAAGTAGAGAGTGATCTCAAAAGAATCAAAAGTAAAGAATTTAATATTTTAGGGAGATGTAAATGACTATAGTTTATATTAGTTTGGTAATTTTGCTCTTGCTGTTGATTGGCGGCAAATTACACAGAAAGAAACATGGAAGAAACAGGATTGTGCATGTGCTGGAGAAAAATTGCACCAGATGCCGGAGTTGCCTGAAAAAATGTAATCATAATGTGCTCGATTTGGTTAAGGATGAAAAAGGGACGCACATTGAACTGAAAAATCCCGACAACTGTACCGGTTGTGGCGATTGCATTAGTGCTTGTCGGTTTAATGCGCTTGAATTGGTTCAGCGGGTTGATACAAAATCAAGATAAGATGACTCGTTTTGAATGTCTCAGAGCCCGGGATGATTGTGGCGCTTGTTGCGATGTATTTAGTTTGTTTAGCCAGTTGGGTATTCCCCCTCAGGAACAAACCGTGTTATGGAATATGGCAAATAAAAAAATTGGCTGTAAAAGCCTTAGAAACATTTTAGTACTCTTACAAAGAAAATAATAATTTAAAATAAAAACAAATATGAAAATTCATATAATTAAACGTATAGCTTTGATGCTGGCAATGATACTTGGTCTTAGCATAATCATTATGGTTTTGTGGAATCTGCTTGTTCCCGCTATTTTCAGACTTGCGTTCATCAATTTCTGGCAAGCTTTAGGATTGTTTGTTCTTGCACGTCTGCTTTTCGGAGGTATGGGTGGTCGGTTCATGGGTATGGGAATGCATTCCCATCACAACGCTATCCGTGAAAAATGGATGAAAATGACGCCCGAAGAACGTAAAGAGTTTGTTCACCACAGGCATCACCACGGACACGATTTCAGATCGGATTTTTTCAATGCTGAAAAACCTGAAAAAGAATTATAAGGTGGCAACCGAACCAACACCGGAAAATATCAAAGAACTGATTGCAGAACATCAACCGCAGTTGAAATCGTTTATCTCCAAACGGGTGGTGAGCAAAAAAGACGCGGAAGATATTCTGCAAGACGTGTTTTATCAATTACTGAAAACTGTAAATACTACCATGAACCCGATTGAACATGTATCGGCATGGCTGTACAAGGTTGCACGGAATACAATTATCAATGCAGGCATTAAAAAGAAAGAAGATGAATTGCCTTTTTATCCCGACGATGAAAGCGATAGCGATGTGTTGAGTGATTTTTCGGAAATTTTATTTTCTAATGGAGAAACTGTGCCCTCGCCCGAGACGGAATACCTGCGTTCGCTGGTTTGGGTTGAATTGGAAAGTGCACTTTCGGAGCTACCGCCGGAACAACGTGAGATATTTGAGCTGACAGAGTTAGATGATATTCCGGTAAAGGATATTGCCGAGGCTACCGGAGTAGGAGTAAACACCTTGTTATCCCGAAAACATTATGCAGTATTATTTCTTCGCAAACGCTTGGCCGGTTTATACGCCGATATTATTTGTTCGTGAATAAAGCTGGTTCTCGCGTCGGTATTGCCGATGTTAGTGAAAACTGCTTTGTGCTAATATCCACTCAGAGATCAAAATGCAATGTTAAACATAGAATTCATTTTAATTAATAGATTCTATTTTATAGTAAAGCTTATAGATCTCACTTTATTTGATAAGGACTGACCTTGTCCGGTGAGCCGAAAAACAAGGAAGGAAAGCGCAAAAATACCCACTGTTTGACTACCGCAGGGAGGAGTTTGGGGATTTTAGCTTTCCCACCGTCAGTTTTTCGAGTGAAGCGGGCACAGTCTTGAACTTTTTTGCTTCGTTTTTTGGTTCAAGCCAAAAAATGAAGTGGGGTTTGGGGCAAAGCCCCAATGTAAAAACTCTGCTATTTTATAAATGCACTACAGGTTATGTTCTTGTCTGGTCGGATTTTTTAATCCGACCTTTTGCATTCTAAGAAGCCAACGCTTCGTCGCGTTAATTCAAAAAAACGGAACTGTTGATATATTCAATATTATATTGTGTCACCTGTTATTCGTATTATCCCCTCCTTCTTTTACTTATTCTATCATCAAAATAGGGTATTTTATATACTTTTTTGCCTATTTTATGTGATTGCTCTTTTCTTTCGGGTCTGGTACTTTTGCACTCATTAATCAACTTAGTAAATAATAATGAAATCAATCAGACTAATTTTATTCTTTTTAATAGGGGGCTTTTTTCTACAAGCTCAGAACTCCTCATTCCGGGGGCGGATTCTTACGCATGACGGGCAACCGGCTGAACATGTTTCCGTAATAGTGAAGGGTACAGACAAAGCAACCACATCCGATGGAAGTGGCGAATATCTGCTTCAACATCTGAAAAGCGGTAAGTACACCGTTTTATATAGTTATATTGGGTTACAAACGCAACAAAAAACAGTAGAACTCACCAACGGGGGGCAAACAGTGGTTGACGATGTGATTCTGGCCGAAGATTCCAAGAAATTGAAGGAAGTGGAAGTCGTGGCGCACAAGCGGAATCCGTTTTCCGAAAAAACGAGTCAGTTGGTTGCCAAGTTGCCACTTACCGATATGGAAAACCCACAGGTTTACAATACCATTCCCAAAGCATTGCTAAAAGAACAGGTGGTAACTAACCTGAACAGTGCTTTGAGTAATGCAACCGGTATCACCCGCCTGTGGGAAAGCACAGGACGCGGAACCGATGGAGCCGAGTATTATAGCATGAGGGGTTTTTCGTTGCAACCCACTATTGTAAATGGGGTAGCCAATATAAACAATGGTGCATTGGATCCTGCCAATATTGAGAACATCGAAGTTATCAAAGGCCCTTCGGGAACACTGTACGGCGGTAACCTGATTTATTATGGCGGATTGATCAATATCAATACAAAAAAACCGTATGATACTTTTGGAGGCGAACTGGGTTACATTACCGGAAGTTATGATTTGCAACGGGTAACAGCCGATATTAATACCCCGTTGAGCCCGAAAGCTTCTCTTCGGATCAATGCTGCTTATCATTCCGAAAACTCTTTTCAGGATGCCGGAACTACAAAATCCTTTTTCATCGCCCCGAGTTTTAAATTCAAAGCATCTGACAGACTGACTTTCCTGATTAATACGGAATACAAATCAGGGGAAAAAGCCAATGTGCCCATGCTTTTTTTGAGTCGTTACAGCACTTTGTCGTTTTCCAACATGAGTTTGTTTGAAAGCAATTACAAAAAGTCTTATACCAGTAATTCACTTACCATTCAGAATCCTACTTTCGGAATGCAGTCGCAGGCCTTGTACAAGATTGGGAATGGCTGGAATTCACAGACCATCTTATCAACCGGAAGTACCAAAACAGACGGTTACTATCAATACCTTTGGGATTTGGCAAACGGAAGTGATTTTATTCGGTATATCTCGAAAAGAAATGGTCAAACCAATACGATGGATGTGCAACAAAACTTCATGGGCGATCATAAGTTTGGCCAATTCCGCAATAGGGTAGTTGTAGGAGTGGATTATTTGCAAAAAGAAATTCAAAACAATAGCACAGGATGGGTTGGCGATGGTACTGTTTCGCTCAAGAACCAAACCGATACAGGAGTACTCACTACACAGGGCGTCGATGCATTATTGGTAAGTTCACAAGAAGGAGTGTCAAGTGCAACAACCAAAATATGGAGCGGATATGCTTCAGATGTCCTCAATTTTACCCCACAGCTTTCGGCATTGGTAGGTCTGCGTGTGGATAACTTTAGCGGAACCAGTACCGAAAATACCAAAAGTCAGACAACTGCTTCACACAAACTTGGTCTTGTTTATCAACCCCTATTGGACAAAGTGTCTGTATTCGGAAACTATATGAACGGCTTTACGAATCTTGACCCGGTGGAAGTATCGGATGTAAATGGACAAAATACAACCACTAAAATACTGAAACCTGAACGGGCTAACCAATGGGAAGTGGGAGTGAAGACCAATCTGTATAAAGACCGACTTTCCCTTACAGCCAGCTACTATAATATTTTGGTGTCGGACAAATCGATGACCGACCCCAATAATGTAAATAATGTGATTCAGGATGGAGAGGTGGAAAGCAAAGGTGTTGAGATCAGTCTTATTGCCAACCCAATAGATGGACTGAACATTATCACGGGTTATAGTCATAACGATAACAAAGTTACCAAAGATGCAGCGGACGGCGGATACCTGGGTCTTCGGACCGAAGAGTCGGGACCTGCCGATTTGTTTAATCTCTGGATGAGTTATAAACCGGAGTTTGATGCACTGAAAGGTTGGGGCATTGGTTTCGGCAGCAATTATGCCAGTAAGTATAACACGCTGAATCGAAACACTACCGGTAGCTTCACCTTACCAAGTTATACCATCTTCAATGCTATGATTTCATATAGTGCAGACAATTATAGTATTACTCTGAAAGCTGATAATATTGGCAATAAAAAATATTATAGTGGATGGAGTACGGTAACTCCTCAGAAATTGCGCACGATATCGCTGGCTCTTAATTATAAATTCTAAAAAAGAGTTTTGCAAACTACACATAAGTGAGTGGAAGAATAGAACGTCGTATAAATAAAAGAATAGAACGCTGATTTTACGGATTGGGCGGATAAAAACTGATAATAATTAAACGGATCTAAAACTGATTTTAGTCATGCAAGCATGACAGATAAAATCCTGAACTATTAAAAATCATTCCGACTTGTCGGAATTAAAATCCGTATAAAAATCCGCTATATCAGCGGTTATCCGCGTTCTAATCTTTTTTATTTCTATATTAACTTATACAGCATTATGTTTAGAAGTACTTAGTCTGAATTATCAGACATAACACACAAAGAAGGTGGAACCAAACGATTCCACCTTCTTTGCCTTGTCAATCTATTGTCAATCGTCAATGGATTGGGGTTTCTGTTACGCTTCCAGCTTTTCTTTCAAAAACTTTCCGGTATACGATGCCTCACAATGAATAATGTCTTCCGGTGTTCCTTCAAATACCAGATTTCCTCCTTTGTCGCCACCTTCGGGACCAATATCAATAATATGGTCGGCGCATTTAATTACTTCAATATTATGTTCGATAATGATGACCGTATGCCCTTTGGCAATAAGTGCATCAAAAGCTTTCATCAATGTTTTGATGTCGTGAAAATGTAAACCGGTAGTTGGTTCGTCGAAAACAAAAATAGTCGGCTCGGGTTTTTCATTCGCCAAAAACGAAGCCAGCTTTACACGTTGGCTCTCACCACCCGACAGTGTGCTGGATGATTGTCCGAGTTTTACATATCCAACTCCGACATCTTGCAGCGGTTTCAATCGTTTTACAATTTTCTTTTCGGTATTTCCGGTTTGTGCCGAGAAAAATTCGATAGCCTGATTCACGGTCATTTCCAGAACATCGAATATATTCACTCCCTTGTACATCACTTCCAGAATATCCTGTTTGAAACGTTTCCCGTGGCAATGTTCGCACTCCAGTACCAGATCAGCCATAAACTGCATTTCCACTGTTACGGTTCCTTCGCCCTGACATTCCTCGCATCGTCCGCCTTCGGTATTAAACGAAAAGAACGAAGCCGTGTAATTCATTTGTTTGGAAAGTTGCTGATCGGCAAATAATTTACGAATTTCGTCGTACGCTTTTATATAAGTCACCGGGTTGGAACGCGAAGAACGCCCAATCGGGTTCTGATCAACAAACTCGATGTCCTTTGCCAGATGCATACTGCCTTTCAAAGTTCCAAACTGTCCGGTGCGATCGGCTACACCACCATAATGCTTTTTCAGCGCAGCATAAAAAACTGTTTTGACCAGCGATGACTTTCCCGAACCACTCACGCCGGTAACTACTGTCATTACATTTAATGGAAACTTGACATTAATTCCCTTCAGGTTGTTTTCGCGGGCTCCGATAACTTCAATGTAGTTATTCCATTTCCGGCGTTGAACGGGAATATCAATTTTTTCCAGTCCGAATAAATATTTCAGTGTGTAGGAATTTTCAATCTCTGCTGTAGCCGCTTTGCTTTTCGCTGATGCAGCCAGAGCAGGTACACCCTGAAAAACGACCTTTCCACCCAGTCGACCGGCATTGGGACCAATATCAATCAGGTAATCTGCTGCACGCATAATCTCTTCATCGTGTTCCACTACTACCACGGTGTTCCCCAGGTCGCGGAGTTGTTTCAATACTTTGATTAATAAATAGGTGTCGCGCGAATGTAAGCCGATAC
This sequence comes from Bacteroidales bacterium, assembly GCA_015654525.1. Taxonomy (GTDB): domain Bacteria; phylum Bacteroidota; class Bacteroidia; order Bacteroidales; family Paludibacteraceae; genus Paludibacter. Next base: position 870 of record JAATGT010000174.1, on the reverse strand, counting down.
TCGGTTCGTCCAGAATATACAAAGAACCGACCAGGCTGCTTCCCAACGAAGTGGCCAGATTGATTCGCTGACTTTCACCACCCGAAAGGGAGTTTGATAGTCGGTTAAGCGTCAGGTATCCCAATCCTACATCGAGTAGAAAGTGGATTCGGTTGTTGATCTCAAGCAGTAAACGTTTAGCAACTGCAGCATCTTGTTCGTCCAATTGAATGTTTTCAAAGAAATCATTCAATTTTACCACTGACATCAGCACCAGTTCCGAAATAGATTTACCGGCAATACGAATATAAGATGCTTCCTTTTTTAGCCGGCTACCATTACATTCCGGACAAATGGTTTTTCCCCGATAGCGAGCCAGCATAACCCGGTATTGAATTTTGTATTGATTGGATTCCAAATGCTTGAAAAATGCATTCAGTCCTTCGAAATATTTGTTTCCGGTCCAAAGTAACTGACGTTGATCGTCGGTTAGTTCATAATAAGGTTTATGAATGGGAAAATTGAATTTGGTTGCAGTGTGAATCAACTTGTTTTTCCACTCGCTCATCACTTCGCCTCTCCAACATACAACGGCATCTTCAAAGATGGAGAGTGTTTTGTTTGGAACTACAAGATCTTCATCAATGCCAATCACACGTCCGAATCCTTCGCATACAGGGCATGCACCAATGGGACTGTTGAAACTAAAAGTGTGCACAGTCGGAGTTTCGAATACCATGCCGTCTGCTTCGAATTTCTTAGAGAAATAAAGCATTTTTGTCTCTTCGGCAGTAATTACTTTCAGTATGCAGACACCGTTTCCTTCAAAAAAAGCTGTTTCAATAGAATCGGTTAATCGGCTTATGGATGCTTGTGTGTGTCCCACAACTA
>JAATGT010000237.1 GCA_015654525.1 Bacteroidales bacterium | reverse complement strand
TGATATTATGCCTTCGGCGATATTTACTTCGTGTTATTAGCTTCGCGATATTAGCCTGTGGCGTTATTTATGGTTATTAAGTTATTCCGTTTGTGGCGTTAATCGCTGATCACGAGTCGTTCATCACCGCTAACTGATCATTGATCGTTGCTATGATTTCGACGAACATAAATTTTATACCTTTTTAGCACTAAATTAGTAGAAAACAAAATAAACTACAAATATTGTTTCAAAATAATTTAGGACAAGCCATTTTGTAACTTATTGTTTATACGATAAATACAAGTGGACATCAAATTATTTTTAGGACAAGCTATTTTTATCCTCAAAATAATAGTCGAAAATGAGGCTTTTTGAGCAGAGGAGAATGAAAAAAAACATTCAACTAAATAAAATAAGCAAAACACACTCACTAAAAAAAGCACAGGACACAAAAAAGAGCAATTCGTTGTTTCCTATGCTAAATAAAGAGTGTCGTATGCTACTTGTAACCCGACACGTCCATGCCGGGCACCCCGACCAACGTTAGTCGTGCATCCCTACTAACGTTAGTCGCATAGGTTGACTAACGTTAGTCGACTACCCTGACTAACGTTAGTCGTCTACCATGGAAAACCTTAATTATTTACTTGGATCAACTAATGGTCAATGCCAGTCCGTACTGATAACTACGGGGCTCTTTGATTAAAGTTTGTCCGGCAGTACTTTGAGTGACCACTTCCACATAATAATCACCGGCTGCCAGTGCGGGCACAGTGACCGTTAGTTGCGACGGATTGTTGTCTACCACATCGGGGTCGGCCACCCGTGTGCGTGTGGCTGATTCGTTTGCAGCTATAAACCAAACACCTACCAGGGCGCTATCGCCGGCAATGCGCAATCGTTGCCCGAAAATTTTCAGACTCTTATTGACCGTAATAGTACTACTCTCTTTTCCGGTATATACATCCAGCACTTTGTTGATGACCGGTCCTACCGGAGCAGGACCCTGAACCACCACCTTCGTTTCGGACAAGGCTGTGCGCAACGCCGAAGAGGCTACCATAGTAACCCCTACAGCGTGAACCTCAGAGTTAAACTGGGCAGCAGCTCCAACAAACCGACCGCTAACTGCCGGATATATTTGTGCCACACCATCGTTGATAGCAAAACCCGAAGCCAGGCGGGTACGTTTAATCTCGTCACTGATGTTCAAAATGTTCAGAATGGTTTCGGGCCTGTACTCTGTACGCTCCGCCACAATTTCATTCGCAATTTGTTCATTGGTTAACGTACCGTTCAATTGAACTTTGGCTGTGTAATCATCCTTCTCAGGAGTCAGGGGATTGTCGTAAAGTGAAACATTTAGTTTCGTTGCTAATTTTGCCATAATGAATTACATTTAAAAATTAATATTAAATTGAGTTTATATAAAGATTAGCCCAGCAGGACTAAAATTATCTGCCTTAAATCACCAATTCACTCCTCCATACTTTTCCACGATATTCAACTGTTAAACTATAGTTTCCGGCATTCGGATTTTCAACAAGGATATGTAATTCCTGCGTGATAGCTGGATCTATTGTTTCCTGATAAATAATGGTTCCGTAGGCATCAGTTAGTGTAACGGTGGAGACACCTACAGCCTGATAATAATACAAGACCAGTTCCCGTTCACTTATGATGCCGGAAACCGGAAGTAAGCTAAGCATGTGTGGTCGGGTTGGGTTCGTTGGCTGGTCCACTACGTTGAACGTGATAGATTCGGTTACAGCTAAAACCGGCTGGAATTGCAGTAGCCCTGCAAATAAAAAACTAATAGTGAGCGGAAGAGAAATAACTTTTTTCATACATTTATTTTTTAAGTAAGCAATACTGTTTAAGTGAGCGTATATCAATATCCCATTTTGATTTTCAAAGACGATTGTATTTAATATTTTTAAGGGCCCGGGGCAGTAAAATCAAATTGAAATCCGCCCCTAATTATCTCCCTTCGGTCGCTGACCGTTGGTTCCCCTAAAGGGGATTTTTGCCGTGTGAAAATGTTGATTCTTTTCGCGCATATCGCACTTCGGTAGTCCCCTTTAGGGGGTTGGGGGCAGTTAAGACAGTATTTTTCAATATAAACTAATTCATGGCACCTACTTATATTATTACATTCCGATTATTTAATGATCTGTTTCCTGAAAGCAAAAAATACAGATCAACATCTTGTAACTATCTACTCGTAACTATTTATATGTTTAAATCTGTAGTGAAACCGTTCCAATCCGGCATCTCAATATTGGTTCGGAAAGACGATGCTAAGGTATACACTACCTGCCCTTTATTCCAAATTATCGGGCCAAAATCAGGTGGACAAAGGGAAATTGATACAATTTGAAAATCAGATATTTATAAACAGGAGAAGAACAAAATGGTGGACAAGTCCTTTGATGGGAAACGAAAAATGCCGGAAAGCATCATTTTTAAGAAAAAGAGAAAGGGAAAAGTGTGAGTGATTCTACAGCTTCGCGACCAGTTGTTCCAGAAACGGAACTAAGCCGGAGGCGTCATTCAGATTCATTTTTTTTGCCAATCGCTGTTTAAATTTACTATGGCTACTATGCTTATATTCTATCAATGTCAAAATATCAGCAGGTGCAATTTGAAGCAAATTTAAACAACACCAGGTAATTTCTTTGCGCGTTATGGTAGGATATTCTTTTTCCAGGTAAGTTACAAGATCGCTGAAAAACAAATTCATAGCGTGCGAAAAAGCTTTCCAATCATCCAGATGCAGTAATTCATCATACAGTTGTCGGGTCATTAGCTCCCGCTCCGAAGATGAAATTGTGCTATAGTTCCTAGCTTGAAATGCTTTTTTTTCTTCAATTTTACGGTGCAGGGTATTTATATCACGTTGATAAACTTTGTTTTGAGTAATCCGGTATTTCTCTATCAGACCGGTACGCTCACGATTATGACCTTTACGTAACCGCCTGATAAAAACCAGCACCAATAGGGCAAATAGAATGACAATAAGTAGAATAGCAACCAAATACCGGTTTGTTTTACGTACTTCTTTTTTTACTTGTTGGAACGATTCCAGAACAGGAACTCTGGTTTGAGATGCTATTTTCTGTATAGAATCCATGCAAGCCACATAGCTTCGTATATAGTTGTTGGTTTCTTGCTTATGTCCTCTCAACGATTCTACATCGGCTAAAATCCGGTAGCATTCACGCCGTATATAAATGTCGGAGTTATATTTCAACGCACAAGAAGCATAGTAATGGGCCGAATCGTAGTGCTTCAAATCCAGCAATACGGCTCCCAGTTTATAGTAGCGAATTGCCCGGTTGTTTCCCAAATAGGGAAAAGAGATTAGTTTCCGCAAATAGTTTAAAGCCGAATCGTAGTGCTCCGAACTATAATGATTCAATGCAATTTCCTGTAAACAGGCTCCTTTATCCAACGAATCGCCGGCCATTCCAAGAGCTTTACGGTAGCAACTATATGCACTATCATGCTTGTTTACATACTGATACATTCTACCCACATCCAATAAGGCATGCAGCGCATATTTCTTCGCTTTCGCTTTCGTAAAGTAGTTGGCAGCCTGTTGATATTTCAGCTGAGCGTCGCGATATTGATTTTGTAGTGAGCTTATCTCGCCCATATCTGAATATATTCTCCCCAGCAAAAGGTAGTTGGTGGACCTTTTTGAATTTTCCAATGCCTTTAAATACAACGAAGTGGCATCTTCATAACGCGTTGCGTATTTATACATTCTGCCCTTATAGAAACAGGCAACAGCCAAGGGGGAGCTTTTTCTTTTTCGCTCGTAATAGCTAATTGAAAAATCAATAGCCGAGTCCGGCTTCAGAGCCTGAAAATTCTTATCCAAAGCCTGAAACAAAAGGATGCCATACAGAGCGCGATCTGAAATAGATGTCAGGCTCTGCGGATGAATTTCCCTAAGCAGGGACAAAGCAGAATCAGGGGCTGTTTCGATAAGTCGCTCTACATGTTGTAAATTGCGGGAAGAATCGGAACAACTCCCTAAAATAATACAGAATAATATGAATATGTATAATCTGAATTTCAAGATACAAAATTGAAACACAAATTTAGTAAATTCCTGTAAAGCAAGGATAACTTAACAGATAAAATCAATGAAAATTACAATATGGAAAAAAGCGAGCTTACAAATTGCAAGCTCGCTAAAAGACAAATAAAACTACTAGAGAAAACGTAAGATTACCATCCCGGATTTTGTTTTAATGCCGTATTAAGTCTTAGTTGAGCCAAAGGAATCGGAGCCAGATAATCGCGCTGAGAATAAAGTAAGTTGCCCGGTAGTGTAGCAACTGAACGTCCATAATCCGGATCCGATGTTCCACCTCCTTCATACACTCCATAAGTTAATGGATATTTTGCAGGTTGATAGGCCGGTTGCCCGTGATAAGTCGCATCATTCGCAATAGCTGTCATATATTCAGTGCCATAAACGTGACGTCCCAGCTTTTGTCCGCGCAAATTGATATGCGCTATTCCCCAACGTTTCAAATCATCAGCGCGAAAACCTTCGCCAAACAATTCACAAGCTCTTTCGCGTCGAATTTCGTCGAGCATATTCATTTTTTTACAAACTGTTTTGTTTTGTGTCTGATCCCACCATCCGGCATCCCATACATTAGCTATTAATGCGTTGGTTAATGGGGCTACTCCCGCGCGGGCACGGTTTTTATTAACAGAGAAATTCAAGTCTGCATCGGAAATTGCACCATCACCCAATTCTACAGTAGCTTCGGCATAAATCAAATGTACCTCTGCAAGGCGAATAAGTGGATAATCCGATGATTCTGTATTTGCAGTAGTTCTAAGAGCACCTTCCGACAGAAATTTACGGCTACCATAATTATTGTTGGTACCTCCATATAACCTGGGCACATAAATCGCAGCCTTACTACTAAATGCAGGATCATCTTTAGTATAAATTGCCTGAGGATAAACCGGAGTAGGGTAAGGCTGACCTGCTACGGAACATGCTATACCATTGTCAGGACTACTCATCCATGACACTCTGTCCGGCAAGTAGGCACAACCGATAAACCTGTAATCGCGGTTGCGAAATTCATCATAAAAATGAGAAAAACCCAAAAACTGTGGATTATTCTGTGCATCCGCCATATTACCGGTGTAACTAACGCGAATAGGTAACCCGTTACGGCAAGGAAACATTTCACCTAAATAGCGGCTAATATTACCACCTTGCCAGGTAGATATAGTGTATCCAAGATTTATACCTCCTTGTTTGACCGTATAGTCGTATTTTACACTAAATATGAATTCTTTATTCGTGGCTTTTCCTACGTTTCTGAAGTTAGATATATTACCGCCATTATCATCGATATTGAACAGATAGTAATAACTCAGAGAATCGCACTGATTCCACAATTGAAACGTTCCTGTTTCAGCTTCAGTAATCACTTCTTTTGCCATTTGTTTAGACTCAGTCAACAAAGCGGTTATCGAAGGATATCCCGTAGGTTTTGTGTTTCCGGCTCCTTTTGTAGTACCATCACCATCTAAGTTGTAGCTTATATTCGGCACATACTTTTCCCAGGTTGCCTCATAAAGCAATACCCTTGCTAGAAATGATTTTGCAGCTTCCTGACTGACTTTTCCTTTATCTGTCGCCGTAATCGTTTTTTCCTGAGGAAGCAGAGGAATGGCAGTTCTAAGATCTTTGATGATAAAATTTGCCACTTCATATCTGCTTTTGCGGGGACCGTATAGTGTAGAATCGGTCACAGCAAACGAATGGTCAGCAATAGGCACACCTCCAAAAATTTGCAGCAAATAAAAGTGTTGCCACGCACGAAAAAAATAGGCCGTTCCTACAGAGGCAGCGAGGGCTGTCTGATCTCCCGTATATGCAGCGGCCTTTTCCAATAAAATATTGCAGTTTCGAATGTAGCTGTACGGTTTGTCCCAGCGAAAATCGGATTCTACGGCAGATGCTCCACCATTAGAAGTAAAATCTGAAATATCCATTCCCTGATCCATCTTATAATACGTAGCTACACCATTATAGTCTTTCCAGCCTTCCAGATTATACAAGGCGTTAGCCGCTTGTTTGAACTGTTCGGGAGTTTTGTAGAAAATAGCTTCAGTTCCTGACGATAGCGGTTCTTTATTGAGGATATCGCTACATCCTGTCATTATCATTGCAAGTGCAAAAAATGAAAATATTATTTTTATACGTTTCATGTTTTTTTATTAAAAGGGTTTATAATTAAAACGTAACATCTAAACCAACTGAAAGTAATCGGCTAAATGGAAATGTATTATTGGATGATTCACCATATTCAGGGTCATAGCCGTCTTTGATTTTGCTCCATTCCCAAAGATCATCACCGGAGAAATAAACTCTCACTTTAGTCAAAGCAAGTTTTTTTATTAATACCGATGGAATTGTATAACCGACAACTAATGATTTCAATCGGATATATTTTGAACTTTGAACGCTTACATCTTTATTTTGATAATTCCAATTGTTGAAAGCCTGATCTCGTGATGCTACGGTATAAATTGCATTCGGATTGTCTTCTGTCCACATCTTACCCATAAAAGTGCTGTTTTGCAACACGTAATTGCTTACCCATGGGGCATAAAAATAGCCTGTTCTTAACACTGCTTGTTTCCCTACACCCTGAAAGAAAGCCTGCACATCAATGCCTTTCCATTCCATTCCTGCTTTAATTCCAAATGTCATATGAGGGGCTGCATCTCCTGCATAATAGGTATCTTTTGTGGTAATCGCTCCATCACCGTCTACATCAACCACCTTTCGGGCACCCGGACGAAGACGGTTCGTTCCTTGTGTTTGCGGTGCTGGGATGATATTACCGGATTTAATTGCAGTATGTGTGGCATCTGTCCAATAATACTTATTGTAATAAGCATCGGCTTCCGCTTGTGTCTGGAAAATCCCATCCGTCTTGTAAACATAAATAGCATTAAGCGGTTTCCCGATCAAACGGTTCGTATTCTTACCCGGATTTGGGACGTTTTGACTGCTCGTAAGTCGAAGTAATGTGGTTGATGCATCCGAAAGATATCCGCCAACATTGTAGGTAACCGAACCAATTTTGTCTTTCCAGCTAAGCGAAAATTCCCAACCATTCGTGCGTAATTTTCCATTGTTCGACGTAGGAGCTGAAGCACCAAGAATAGAAGGATAAGTTACGCCAATAAACATTCCATCATTCGTTTTTGAGAAATAATCGAACGACCCGGATAAGCGATTTGTCAGGAATGCAAAATCCAACCCGGCATCGTGACTCAATATGGTTTCCCAGGTACGGGTTGAAGAAGTTATTCCTCCTAACGATAAAGCAGGTTGTGCTGTCAGTCCGGATCCGGTTCCAAAATAGGCACTTCCGGAATTTAATGTAGCATATTGCTCATAATTGTCAATTCCATCCACATTACCGGTCTTACCATAATCATAACGTACTTTCAGAAAATCAAGGAATTTAATATTTTTCATAAAGCTTTCCTCGGTAATAACCCATCCGCCTGACACAGAATAGAAATTTTTCCAACGTTGGTTGGGATACAATTTGGATGAACCGTCACGGCGACCTAGAAGATCAACAAGATATTTATTCTTAAAGTCATAATGCAGGCGACTCACGTAGGATAAAAGGCCCCACGAAGTTTGACCTCCACTTGCTCCATTATTGGTGCCACTTGCCATTACATTAAGATCCACTAAGTTGGAGCCTGTGTACAATGGACCTTGATAACGTGCAGCCGTTACTTCTTTCCAGTTTTCCTCTTCGGAGGTTATCCCCAACATACCGGTTACATGATGTACGGTGTTGAATTTAGTATCGTAGTTTATAAATCCACCCAATGTTTTATTTTCCCATTTATTTAAATCTTCGATGAGTGACCCCGGCGATTGTCTGCTTGTTGTGGCCACATCGGCCCAATCGTAGTATTGTATCTTTTTAGAAAGAGTTTGAATATTCTTTTCCACAGTTTTGTAACCACCGGTTCCTGAAATGGACAGGCCTTGCAAAAGAGGAGAAAGATCAAATGTTGCTTTCAAATTAGAACGTGAAGTAACAAATCCGGTTTTAACTTGTCCACCACCAACGAGTCCACCAACGGGATTACGGTTTCCAAATGTATCGTAGAAGTTTCCTTTTGGTGTATAGACAGGCCAAAACCATGGATCGTAATATCCAGCTCCAACATCCGTACTGGGTGTTGTTATATCGCGCTTTTCATATGACATACCGGCTTCGATTTTCAATTGTTTACTGGCCTGATAATCCACATTTAACCGTCCGCTGTATTTTTTCTCACCATCTTCTGCAACCTTCAGTTGCGATTGAGCATCAGAATAACCGAGCGAAGCCATATAACTAAATTTATCGTCACCACCTGAAATACTTACAGAATGCTTCTGGGAAGATGCCTGACCATACAATGTAGCCATCAAAGAGTTATTAGGTTCATAACGGTAAGTCTTTCCACTATTCGTCAGAGTTAATGTCTGTCCATTGCGCAATGCATTCCACAGCACATCTCTACTGTAAGTTGTCCCGTTGGCATCCACACCACCCAATACACTACCGCTACCGAATATCCACCAGTCAAATTGTTTCATGATATCATCTTTCGATGTCAATGTCGGATATTTTGCCATAGCGTCCCGGTATTGTGCTTCATAAAACATGTCCAAAAATTGTGAATTGGTAGTAATAGGAGGTTGAATTCCGTTAATCGTAGTACTGAGTGAACCATTATAGGTTATTTTAGCAGCACCCTTTTTTCCCCGCTTTGTAGTTACCAACAATACACCGGCAGCAGAACGGGCTCCGTATATGGCAGCCGAAGCATCTTTCAACACCGAAACATTTTCAATATCATTGGACGACATCTGGTTCAATTCATCCAACGAACCGGTAATACCGTCAATAATCACCAATGGGCTGGATGTTCCGTTTATAGAAATATCTCCCCGAATCTTCATCGCAGCACCTTCACTACCTGGTCGGGTAGATGTGCGGGTTACAACAAGTCCCGGAACTTCACCCTGCAGACTCACTGCAATATTACTAAGACCACGGTCTTTGAAGGCTTCTTCTCCCTTTATTTGTGAAATAGCTCCGGTTAATGATGCTTTCTTTTGTGTGCCATAACCAACAATAACTACTTCATCAAGAGCTTTCTGATCTTCTTTTAGCCGAACCGAAATATTACTTTTTCCGCCCAAAGAGACTTCTTGCGTTTCATATCCAATATAGGAAATCACAATAGTTCCTTTTCCACTCATATTAAGTCTAAAAGATCCCGAAATATCGGTAATCGTACCTGAGTTTGTTCCCTTTACTTTAATACTGGCTCCAATAATAGGCTCACCGTTCTGATCCGTTACCTTTCCGGTAAATACACTTTGTGCAAAGCCACCAAACGTAATCCCCAGAAAGAATAAAAGCATCAGGTTCTTTTTGAAAGAAAAGATTTTTTCTTTTTCTAATCGAAACTTTGATCTCATCATAATAAAATTAGAATTTAAAGTTAGTAAATAAATATATCTCAAATTTGTATTAAAAAAAACATATAGATAATTGATTTGTGAATAAATAAAAACATGCTGAATAGATTTATTGAATTATGCTATATATACGTATTACAAAGTGCGAACACTTATTATAAAAATACTTTTTTTTGTTATTATATACATTGCCTAAGATATTCCCTCATCATCTTTCGACTTGTAAGCAGATGATTTTCGACGGTACGACGGCTAATTTTCAGCGTATCGGAAACTTCGCTAACTGATAATTCTTCATACCGGCATAAAGCATATACTATTTTGCGCTGTGGTGAAAAAGTGCGAAGCTTATTCGATTCAAGACGGAGAATCTCTTTAGTATTTAGTTTAGCTTCGGTATCATTAGCCGATTCTCCCATAAACTCAATCATATTGGCTGAGACTTCTTGCTTTTTATAATGCCGGCGAAGATAATCTGTGACAATATTACGTGCAATGGTGAAAAGAAATGACTTTATAGTCTCTTCTCTCAACATTTGTTTATAGTCTAATACGCGGATAAATACATCCTGGGCAAGATCCTCCGCTTCGTAGCGGTTATTGATCTTATAAGCGATGTAGTTTAAAATAAATGGATATAACTCGTCATAAGAACGGGTTATTAAACATTTCGATGACTGGGCATCGGAGGCATTGCTGGACGTGGTTTTCATAATATTTGCTCAAACAATAAAATTCGATTGTGCAAATATAGATTAAAGAATAGTTGCTAATGCTAAAATTCAGAGTCGTTTAATCTCAAATCATTTTAGTAGACAACAAATAATTAGACTTCTGATTTTCAGCGCATGTATAGACACAAAATAAGAGTCTCAAATAATTATATAAGATAGTTGAAGTCAAAACTACTTATTCTTCTGTCTCAGATTCCAGATCTTTAACGTCCCGGCCAATGTTGCGGATGTATTCATTGGGTGTAATTCCGGTTAATTTCTTAAACGAACGGAAAAATGATGCGCGGGAACTAAATCCACATTGTTCGGCCAGTGCGGTGAGAGTATACTTAGAACTTTCAACATCGGACACAAGTCGCTGAAACTCCCGGATCCGATATTCATTGATAAAATCGTAATAGTTCTTGGTCAGATATTGATTGAATATATAAGATAATGTATGAGAGGAGATGTGAATAGCCTCTGCCAGCTGAACTATTTTTAAATCCGGTTTTGTATACGGTTTTTCCTTTTCAAAGTAGGCATATAACCGTTCACACGCTTGCTTGCACTCTTCATCGGGCAGCTTTGTGAATTTATATTTCTCTTCCGATTTTTCCCGGTCTATTTCAGAACGGAGTTTTCCGTTACTATCGTTTCCACTCTTATAAGTCAGAAATCGTTTGTAAACATGAGCATATTTATTTGCGAAAAAAGAAACGATAGCCGCAATTAATAGGGCAATCAGCCAAAAAGTCCAGGTAAAATAAGAATGGATACTAAACTTCAGTTGCGTTTCCGATTCATTATTTCCTTGCAAACGTACCCTGAGTACATAATTTCCAGAGGATAAATTAGAATAGGATACCTCATTCTTACCACTTGGTAGTATTTGCCAGCCGTCATCTTTACCTTCCAACTTATATTCATAAACCACCGTAGCCGGATTGGTATACAACAAACTGACAAATCGAATATTCAGATTATTTTCATCATGCCGCAGATCAATTCTTTGATGAGTATCAAATTCGGTTTGCTGGTTAACATTGAGTTTAGCTCCGTTAATCTGAAAATCCGTAAAAACAACCGGAAAATGATTTTGTCTGGAAAGCTTTATTTGCGCCGGATCGACCGATAAGAGTCCTTTTGCATTTCCGAACCACAGTTTACCGGCCTGATCCATAAATGCAGCATTGGTATTAAATACCGGATCTGGGATACCATCGGTAAACCCTAAACTATAATAGGAATCATCTTTGCCTGTCATAGAGAGTAGTCCATTCTCACTACCAAACCAATAATGACGATTTTTATCCTCTATTACTGATAAGAATATCCTGCCCTGAAAGCGTTTGGTCATTTCTAACGGAGAAAAAGACTTCATATTTAGGTCCGAAACAAATATATTTCCTTTATCTGGACAAAAGAAAAGCTTATGATTGGAATCTTCGTGAATAACCTTAATTACTTCATTATTGAAAAAGTTCTTAGGAAAAACATTGGATTGAATGCTCTTCGTATAGGGATCATAAATACAGAGACCGCTCTCGGTAGCAATCCAACCTTTTTTTGTGCTGTCGAAAAAAACATAATAAACGTTTCCGGATAATAATTGAGAATTAGCCGAGGTAAACGCCTTCAGTTCATTGTTGGTTTTATCATACGAAAAAAGTCCCCCGGAAGTGGCAATCCACAATACGCCCTGCGCGTCTTCTTCAAAATGAAAAACATGACCTTTTAGTAGTGTGTTATCGCCGCCTAAAGGACGAATATGCATGGTTTGTGGATTGAGCACGGAAGCTCCACCTCCGTATGTTCCGATATAATATTCTCCTTTATAATAGCACAAC
>JAATGT010000049.1 GCA_015654525.1 Bacteroidales bacterium | reverse complement strand
TAGTTTGTTTTATTTCTGGTTTCACACCCGGGAACAGAAAATAATGACTGATAAAGTGAGTCAGCTGAGTTGGTAGCGCTGTGAGTGCAACGACACCGTTATATTTAAAATCAAGCAATGCGCTTTTGAAATTGAACTCGCTTTTATCGGGTTTATTGATTGATGTCATTGAGACAGAATCGAGCGCATATTTTTTTCCATTCTGTGTCAGAATAAGGTTACTTATTCCGGCTTTTCCATTCAGGTTATTTATAGTGTTACCCGTTAAGTTGGCCGTTGCATCCAATCCTATACGCAGATCCTTTTTACTGAAATTGAGCTTTTGCAAATCAACTCCCTGCACATTTAAATGAAAGTTGTATTTTTCCTGATTTGGAGTCAGATTCACCAACCCATCAAAATCCAACACTGCATTCTTATCGTTCAGATTTACCTTGCCGGTAAATTCGCGTCCATGAGCTGTTCCATCCACAATCAGATTGTGATACACATACTGATTCAGGTAAATATCCGACACATTGGCTTTGATTTGTGCTGTCAGTGTTTCCGGTTTAAGTCCGTGTCCATCCACATGCGCAGTCAGGGTTACCGGACCATACATGATTTTGTTTCTCAGCAGACTTCCTATATCAAAATTACTGATGTCCACACTACCACTGAAATTTTCATTAGCACCAATCGTGGCAAGCATACTGGCATTACCAAAACTACTACTCAGACCCATGCCTGCCTGAAAAGATTTGAGTTTTCCTTCAAAGTTCAGCAGCACGATCATTTCTTCGGGAAGACTGATAGTGGACGGAATAGATTTACCTGCTATCATCCCAATATCCTGGCGCCCCGAGATAAGTTTCAGATTTGGAAAAACATAATAAGCAGTTTGTACACGGGGTAATCCCTGAATACTGAAATCGGTTTCAAGACGCGTATTCACACCAGTTTGAATCAGGATATTTTTCCCTTTCAGGTTATTGATCCGGCCGTGTATCCGGCCGGAAGCAGTGGTAATATTTGCCTTATTTTGAAAAAAAGCCTGTGCACTAAGCTTCGGGCTAAAATACAGTATATCGGAGTTTTTGAGAATTACTTTTCTCAGATTTACATCCAACATCAACATAGGAAGCGAGTTCTTCAATGATTGCAATGAAGCATAGTGCAAACTTATATCACCCTCTATAGAAGAATTAGCCGTATTGGCTTTAAGCTTTTTGACTCCGATAGAACGAGAATCCATCGTGAAATAGGTTTCAAAATTATTGATCCGAAAATTATTTTGATCAATAGCACTAAACTGATCAATTCGAACTCGCATTACAGTAGGAGAATAATAAACTTTGTATGCCGTAAGTCTGATATGTTTATAATTCAGGTGCGAAGCATCAAAAGCATTTTTCAGATAAGGCTTATTACTTACATTATACGCCAGCGAATTATTATCCAAACTGATATGTTTCACATTTACTTTCCAGTCGGATGAAGCAGACGGTTTAGTACTTTTGGGTGCAACAGGCATGTCAGTAGGAAACTCCGTTGTCAGGTATTGAATGTTGCTCTCTGACAAACTTATTTTGTCAGACAATATCAGTTCTTTCTGCAAATTGACCGACCCGGATTTTAATTCGAACTGATTGATACCCGCATAAACCGATTGCTTATGTACAGCATCTTGCAGGGTCACGGTTGAATTATTGATCCGAATCTTATTTGCCAGAATTAGAGGCAGGATGCCCTCGGACTTCGGGCTTGATATTTTTTGAGAGAGTGTGAGTCTTACCTTGGCTTGTAGTTTTTCAACCAGCAGATCATCTATTCCATAAATAGATTTAGGCAAATTCAGTTCATCCACCTTTAGCCTGAGCTTTCCGAGTGATGCCGATACATTGGTTCCACCATATTCATCATCATATCGAAGACGGATGTTTTCAAGCTTTACGTTGTCAACGCTGAATGTCCATTTGGAAGGTGTTTTGGGTTTAACCGGATTCTGTTTTGTAGTGTCGGCAAAGGCTGTTATCAGAAAATTGTAATTGAAGAGTGAATCCGTCCTCGTGCTATACACATTCAGGTTCAGGTCTTGCAATGCAATATCATTGATATTAATCTTACTAAACAGCAGATTATAAAGCGAGATGTTTACTTTTATTTTACCGGCATAGATCAGGGTATCTTTTTTTAAGTCCTCGAGATACAGTCCTTCCACAACAACCGATTTAGGAAAAGATATGCTTACATTTTTTATTTCAACACGCGTATGGGTTTTGTCACTCACAAAGCTGGTGGCGGCATGAACAATTTTATTTTGTACAGCGGGAATTTGAATAAGGCCAGCAAGAAGGAGGAATAAAAGCACGAAAACAGCTACCATCCACAGGATGGCTCTCAGCATTTTCTTCAAAATAGGAAGTGCTTTATTCATATTGCATTTTTAATTATTTCGAAATAATGTTCCGGTATTTTTATCATAAACCAGTGAACACTAATCATTATATACGAGTTTATTCGTAAATACCCAATTTATTTCGGAGCAGAATCAGTTCATCCTGCATGGTATTTATTCGCTGTAACAAATGATTGATGGTTTCAATACCTTCGAGATTAATATCCAACTCATAATACAACCGAATAAATTTTTCCAACTGCTTAAGCTGTTCCGTATGAATAAACCACGCCTTTTCAATTGTTGTGATTTCTATCAATCCCGTTTGTTTCAATGAAGTAATAAATGAAAGCTCAACGTCATGTTTGGCGCAGAATTCATCGATTGCTATTAAATTTGATGTTTGCATGGTATTTTTGTTGTCTATTGTCCATTGTGATTTATTTATCATTAATCACTAACCATTTATCATTGATAATTAATAATTGATAATTAATCACTATTCCTCAGTTCTTCAAACAGTTTCTTCTGTTTCTCCGTCAGATTGGTTGGTATTTTAATTGAATATGTCACTTGTAAATCACCAAACTGTCCTTCGTTTTTATACGCAGGAAATCCTTTGCCTTTCAATTTTACTTTCGTTCCGTTTTGGGTTTCAGGTTTTACCTTCAGTTTCACTTTTCCATCCAGCGTGTCGATAGTTATTTCACCACCCAACACAGCAGTATATACATCCAGGTCAACGGTTAGGTATAAATTATTTCCCAACCGTTTAATGTCTGGATAATTAGCTACCGAAAAAGTTATATATAAATCGCCATTAGGACCACCGTTTGCTCCAGAACCACCATGTCCGGCTATTTTGATAATTTGTCCGTTTTCCACTCCGGCAGGAATGGTAATCCGGATATTATTCCCATTTACAGTCAGAGTTTGTTTGTGGGTTTTGTAAGCATCAATCAGTTCCAGATGAATTTCCGTAGTATAATCTTCGCCCCGGTATTTTACCTGCCGTCCCCTACCCGACCGGCTACCACCAAACATAGACTCAAAGAAATCGGAGAAATCACCGGCAGATTGTCCACCGGAAAAATCGCCTCCATTTCGAGAACCGGATGATTGCGACTGTTGCTGCTGCTTTTCAAATTCGTCAGCATGTTGCCAGTCCTTTCCATACTGATCGTATTTCTTACGCTTTTCCGGATCGCTTAATACTTCATTAGCCTCATTAATCCGCTGGAAATTAGTTTTGGCATCTTCATTATTCGGATTCAGATCTGGATGATATTTCCGTGCCAGCTTCCGGTAAGCATCTTTTACATCTTTAGCCGATGCTGATTTATTTATTCCTAATATCTTATAATAATCTACGAAATTCATAATTAAATATTTAATCAGGATTATTGAAACAATTTGAATCGGTGAGACCGAATACAAGGATTAATCATCCCTTACTTTCTGCATTAAACTAATACCGGAAACAAAAAGTAACAACCCAAGTATGCAATAAATGACTATTTCCATAAAAGAGTGAGTACTACCTGCCAGATTTATAAATAAAACTGTGGCATAAATAAAACTACCGATCCCGAGTACAGCAAGTACAGCTCCCAAAAGTCTCTTGATATCCATAATTTTTCAAGTTCTGTAATTAAAACACATACAAACACAAAAATAGGGCTTATACGATGATTTATGTTACACAATTATAAAAAAGAGTTACAAAATTCATATTTTTTTTATTCTGATCTGAGCAAACGTGTCCGGATACTTTTCATTAATGAAGTTTATCAGTTTTTCCCGTATTTCTGTTCGCAAATCCCAGTTTTTTGATGAATCGGAACTATTTACAAGAATTCTGACTTCTTTGTACTTCTCTGTAACATTAGTGACCTGCACATTTACAACCCGTTTATCCCAGTTTGGATTGTCTTGCAATATTTCCGGTAAGACTGTACGGATACTATCAACCGGGAAACTATAATCGACGTATATAAATACGGTACCAATAATGTCGGCAGCAGAGCGCGTCCAGTTCTGAAAAGGTTTTTCAAGAAACCAGGTTATCGGAAGTACCAATCGTCGTTCATCCCATATTTTTACTACTACATAAGTTAAGGTTATTCCTTCTATTTTTCCCCATTCTCCTTCCACTACCACTACATCATCGAGTCGTATAGGTTGTGTTATGGCTATTTGAATGCCTGCAAGTATTAGACCAATGCTTTTTTGAGCAGCAAATCCAACAATAATTCCTATTATTCCGGCCGAAGTAAGTAAGCTTACTCCAATAGTTCGTGCCTGTTCAAAAGTCAGCAGACTGATTGAAATAGCTATAATCACAATGATCGAAGTAGCTATGCCTTTAAATACTTTTATTTGCGTCAGCGTTTTCCGCGCTTTTAAGTTGTCGGATACCTGAATGTCAAACTTGCGTAATAAATAATATTCTCCGACTTTAATAAACTGTAACGAGATCCAGCTAACTGAGAATATAATTAAAAGCGTATTGATATGCTCTAAATAAGGAAAGATAAACAGAGTTGAAAGAAAGAGTCGAGCAAATATTTTGAACAGAATCCAATAAATCAACCAAAGTGCAGGAATTTTAAACAGCTCTACTGCCTGATTACTTAATACTCTGTTGGAACGGAGAACTCTTCGTTTGAAGAGTGAAAACAAGAATCGATAAACAAAGTAAACAAGCACCAAAATAGCCAGGAACGAAACCGTAGCAATCAGTAGTCTTAATGTATCTTCATTTAAGTATTCTTTCATAAGCGTTCTTTTAGTTACGAGTTACAAGATTATAGTTACAAGTGGGTAGTCGGTAGTCAGTAATAAATTAGAGTGTTTTTAATATTACATCAAAAAAACAGATTATTAAACAGACCATCTATATAAAAAGCATAAAGTACAAAAACAACCGGATTAGTTGTCCATAGCTAGTCTACCTGCCTTTGTACTCAATCACATTCTAAACACAAAAAAAGTTGAATTATTTGTAGTTCGGATAATCGGTATACCCTTTTTCGTCGGATGTATAAAACAAATCTGTTTTCAGGGTTTGCGACAAAGGCAGGTTGTTTTTCATTCGTTCCACCAAATCTGGATTGTTGATAAACGGACGACCAAAAGCAATCAGATCAGCTTTTCTACTTATGATATCGGCTTCGGCACGTTCTTTATCATATCCTCCCGAAAGAATGATAGCGTTTTTAAAACGGGTACGGATAATCGCTTTTATTTCGGCAGGGACTTCAGGAGCACCCATAGCCGAATGATCTACCAGGTGCAGATAAGCTATTCCCAACTTATTCAGTTCTTCCGACAGATAAGTATAGGTTTTATCTATTTCAGCATAAGGAGGCATATCATTGGCAACACCATAGGGTGATAAGCGAACAGCAGTTTTTTCTTTTCCGATAGTTGCAACCACCCCATTCACTACCTCAAGCACAAAACGACACCGGTTTTCAATACTTCCACCATATTTATCGGTACGGATATTACTGATTGGCGATAGAAACTGTTCCAACAAATAACCGTTGGCGGCATGAAGTTCCACACCATCAAAACCGGCTTCAATAGCGTGTGATGCCGATGCAAAATATTCTGTCAGGGTGAGTAACAGGTCTTCATCGTTCATTGACTTTGGAATAGGAAAATCCTGCATTTGTTGCGAGTCCGTCCACATTTGTCCGGAAGCCTTTACGGCCGAAGGAGCAATGATTTGTGCACCTTCCGGCAAATTAAGGGCATGACTTATTCTTCCGGTATGCATCAGTTGAAGAAATATCTTTCCACCGGCTTTATGAACTGCCGATGTTGTTTTCTCCCAGCCTTCCATCTGCATTTTACTATAACATCCTGGAATACGTGAATAGCCCAATCCATTAGGCGAAGGAGCTGTGCCTTCGGTAATAATCAATCCGGCACTTGCCCGCTGACTATAATATTCAGCCATCAATGCATTGGGGACATTATTAATAGCACGACTCCGCGTCATAGGTGCCATTACAATTTTATTCTTCAATTCCAGGTCACCTAACTTTGCAGGTTCAAACAATTTATAGTTTTCCATTAGTTCAATGTACGTTAAGTAAATAGTTACTATAGCATTTATCTGCGTGCTGTATTCAACACAACAGATAGTTTATGGAAACAAAAGTAAACATCATCCTGTTCGGAAAGTTACATAAATTCCGGAATATATTACATAATTCCCACTTTGACGATTTATGATTTTTTGATTGACGATTGATGGTTCATGATTCAATATCGTTTAGATAAGGGTTCGCACACAGAATACACGGATAAGACGAAAAAAACAGAATAAAATTCCATTTAAAATGCATATTAAGTAAGCGGAATAATATAATGTCGTATTAAAAAAAGAATGGAACGCTGATTTTACAAATTGAGCGGATAAAAACGGATCTTAGTCATGCAAGCATGACAGATAAGAATCTAAACTATTGAAAATCATTTCGACTTGTCGAAATTAAAATCCGTATAGAATCAGCTAGATCAGCGTTTATCCGCGTTCTAATCTTCTTTTCTCTTTGATATAATTATGCGACATTATATTTATCCAAGTACTTATCAAAATAGAATTATCAAATCAACTTTACATATTCTGTAAAATCTGTGTATTCTGTGTATTCTGTGTGCCAAACTAAACGACATTGATTTACGATTATAGGGCATCACAGTCCAGCACTTCATTTTTTGCAAATAGATAGAACTGGACAAAGAAAGTTATTTCTTATACGGGATTTCATAAAATGGCTTATCCATTGCAAAATCAATGGATAGCTGGTCAATAACAATACCCGTTTGATTGACGTATACCCAGATAGTATGTTTTCCCCCCTTTTGCAAATCCGATTTTAGTTTTGTGATCTGACAATTCCGAAGGATGTTCTTTTTCCATTGTTCACTTCTACCTCGTGTATTAATAGAAAAATACTGAACTTCATTCTTATCAATCTGTATGCCCAATTGATGATCGAACTTATTGGCGTGACAAGGTAAAGTCCGGACATTTAATTCAAACGGACCAGGCTGTTGTGCTTCAAAACTATATTCAATATAAGGTTGCTGTTCCCTGGTAAAAGAATGATTACTAAACGGACTAAGTGTAATGGCATTATCACTATAACCTAAGCCTTTTATTGTTTTCCAATTATAGTTTTCAAAGCCTTTCAGCCCTGTATATTCATCAGCCTGAATACATAGTATCTGTTTATTGTTAGAAGCAGCAGATTTATTTACCGCATTGCTATCAGTCTTTACCAGCTCAGCCAGATTGAACACAGCTAGTTCGCGGGGATTCATCGACATCATATTCTTCCATTTACCTGAACTCAGGGTATCGTTGTAGAAGCGTGTCAGGCTTACAATCTCCTGATAAGCATTTTCTGACAGTTGCATATATTCTTTCCGCTTTAGCGGATCTGTTGTTTCGCTGGCTAATTGGGCATATAAGAACTTCCAGTTCATCAAAGCCGCTCCTTTTACGGGATATTCCACCAACTGAAACCAGGCATTCATTTTGTCACCGGGCACCGATTTTTTCAGTTTATCTAGCTCTGTATAGAGTTCTTTGTATAAGTTGATTCTTCGTTGCAGCTCATTTCCATTGGTAGCCTGATTAATTCCGTAAGCTTTACATTGGTTTTAGGCTCTACCCCACTCCATCCCATAAACTCAGGTTTACGAAGCATGGCCAACCGATAGTATTCCATCATCAACCGGCTTACATCAGTAGCAATACTTCCGGTAAACTCCCGTGCTGCCCAGGCATAAAGATGTTGGTCGATATTATCATTATTCACGGCATGAATATTCCATGCCAGATCGAGAAAAAGCTCTGTATTGTATTCTGCCGGTTTTATATCACCCACATTGACAATCCATATTTTTTGTGCTCCATTGGCATAAGCCTTAGACATTTCGTAATAGATCAACCCGGGCTGCGTGGTGCTTAACCACAAATAATCGTGTGGAGAACCCCAATAGCTCAAGTGATAATAAACACCACTTCCTCCTGATCGCTTTTGTTCTTCGGCATTGCTTAACCTCCGTATATAACCATAGTTATCGTCACACCACATAAGGGTAACATTATCGGGCACTTTTAGTCCCAGGTCATACAAATCAAGCACCTCTTTGTACAGTACCATTGTTTGAGCTATAGAGTCTGTGGATTTATGCAAAGTATTACTAAGCATCTTTTGTTGAGTTAGCAGAATATCTTCCAGCATGTGCATCTTTTCGGTATTGTTTTTACCACCCTGCATATTCCCGTCGTGTACACCACGCATGCCCAGTGTGAAGATATTTTCGGCATTGGGCAAGTTGGATATGCGGCTCTGCCAGTAATTACAAATAGCCTCTTTATTTGTAAAATAATTAAAAGCACCAGACTGACTTTCGTCCCATTCGCCCACATTGTTTCGGTGCATAGGTTCACAATGTGATGTTCCCACAATGATATGATATTTATCAGCCATCAGGCTATTGGCAGGATTACTGAAAAACGCTTTGGTACAAGGATGCATAGCAGGCCAGATAGTATTAGCCTTTAAACGCAACAAGAGCTGGAATACTTTTTCGTAAGTTTTAGGGCCTATGTCACCTGTCTCGGGTTCCAGCGTTTTTGCAGCCCAGGGCTGTAGTCCCCAATCCTCATCATTCAAAAAAATGCCCCGGTATTGCACCGAAGGATGTTGCACAATACCTCCATCTTCTATTTCCAGAGTCAGATTTTTCCGGGTCAGAGGTTTTACATCAGCCCACCATTTCCAGGGCGAAATGCCTAAGCGTTTAGACACTTCAAATATACCGTATACAGTACCTCGTACATCGCTACCCGAAATAACCAAATTTTCACCAAAGCTATTGATATAAAAACTTTCCCATGTCCCTTTCTGGTTTTCCAGTTGAGTCAGCTGCATTGACTTTATAAGTGCATCCCTGAACTCTCCCACATATATGCCGGGCTTAGGCTGAATAACATTCGTTCGTTGTATTGCCGGTCTGTTTCCCGTAATGGTTTCAATGTCATCGGCCAGATCATTCACAGCCCATGCCACTAAAGAATCGGCATGTCCGTCCAGATAGATAACAGCCGGTTTATTATTGCGGGTAATACTGTATCGGGAAGCATTTAGCGCAAAAGAACTTGCTGCCACCCAACAAAGAAGAAAAACCAAAAAACGTATGTGTATTTTCATTGTATTGTTATTTTCCACAAAGATAAATGCTATCAGATGTTTCATGCTTTTCTCAAAATTTCTTGTTACTTTTCTCTATTGCCCATCCGGTCAAGACAGCACTCTTTTTATAATTCGCCTTTCAATGTCGTTTAGATAAGGATTCGCACACAGAATACACGGATTAGACGAAAAAAACAGAATAAAAGTTCCATTTAAAATGCATATTATCAAAAATAGAATAATCAACTTTACATATTCTGTAATATGAATAAACGCTTGATTACCTAAAGCAATATCGATAGATATTGTCTTTTGTGAACTTCAAAATAATTTACCACAAAAGGCACAAAAGCAGATAAAGAAAATCTTTGAGCTTTGTATTGTCTAAGTTTTCAAGGAAACAAAAGCAAAGTTTTTATGAAATAAAAAACTTTTGTGTGACTTTTGTGGCTTTGTTGTGATTTTTTGTCGAATAGGAAAAATAAAGGATAATCGTTTCTGTAAAATCTGTGTATTCTGTGTGCCTAACTAAACGACATTAATTCCCCTTTCTCGAATTTTTCAATCATCTCTCCGGCAATACTGACTTTGGGAGGATGGTTAGGAAGGTTATCCCGACTAAACCAACTGGCATCGGTTATTTCTACCATATCCGGACATATAGTTTGGGTGCCGTCTGCTTCGGCAATAAAGCCAATCATCAAAGAACCCGAAAAGGCCCAGGGCTGACTTTTATAGTAACGTATATTTTTGACTTCCAGCCCTACTTCTTCTTTCACTTCACGCATCACAGTTTCTTCTAGTGATTCGCCAACATCGGCATAACCTGCCACAAGCGAATATCGCTTCTCCTCAAAATTTGCATTGTGTGCCAATAGTATTTTGTCTTTGCACAGGATAGCCACAATAATGGCCGGTGATATTTTAGGGAAAACTAGCGTACCACAATCGGGACAAACGATTGCCCTTTCATCCGGTTTTTCTTTTGTTTTTGACCCGCACTTACCACAGTATTTGTTTTCCAAATACCAATTATATAACTGGAAACCAACAATGCCTACCCAGGCAACTTCCTGAGGTTTTAAGACGCGTAACGAACTGATTTCTTTGTACACGAACCGGTCGTGTATAACCTTTATATCATCCCAAATAAGAAAACAATGCACCCCATTAAGCGAAAACAGAAAAGTACTACTTGTTGTATCTACTATAGCTGAAAGATCTTTCTTTTTAGGTAATTCGAATTGATCGCCATTGACCTTTAATAATAATGCCCTTTCATTGTATTGAAGAACATAATCGTTTTCCGCAATATCGTTTGCAATAACAAAATGATTATCAAATTTATGCGGAAATATCTCATGAATCATATTGAAAATAAAATTTAGTTGTTTGTCTTTTAATTAGAATATTAATGCGAATCAGGAGTTGAAAAATAGTCCGTAGGACTTGCATATCCATAGAATAAACAGATATGTATATGTGTTGCCCGTAGGGCATTTACATTTTCTCTGTTTATCCCCTACGGGGAATTGGTTGTGTCTGTTTTCATCTTCTATTGATATGTATTCCCTTCGGGAAATAACTTATTGGAAGTATATACTTGCCTTCAACTCCTGATTCGCATTATTAATTAGCTGTTAGCTAACATGGCTTATCTCCGTCTTTGAATGCGGAACGTCTGTCAGCCCCCGAAATTAATGAGTAAACAAGCGAGTTTCAGTATTAAACATAACCATATTATATTCATCTGCTGCTGCAATACAAATATCATCGCGGAGCGAACCACCTGGTTGAGCTATATATTGAACATTACTACGGCTTGCACGGTCTATATTATCGCGGAATGGGAAAAAGGCATCCGATGAAAGACTTATCCCATTATATTGCTGAATAGAATTCATTTTCTCCTCGAATGAAATAGATTCGGGAACAGTTTTTAATTGTGTTGCCATCAACTGTTTCTCGTTTTCAGACAGTTCATCCCAAAGCAAAAACTGATCTACAACATTGGCCTTTTCAGGCTTTTTTAAACCGTCAATAAACTCAAGACCAAGCACTCTTGGATGCTGTTGCAAGAACCATTTATCGGCTTTACTACAAGCCAGTCGGAGACAATGTACCCGCGATTGTTGTCCGGCACCAACACCAATTAACTGCCCATCGTAGGCAACAGTGATCGAATTTGATTGTGTGTATTTTAGTGCAATGGTTGCCACAATAAGAGACTGCAATGCCTCCGTTGACATATTTTTATTTGCCGTGACAATAGTATTGAACAGATTTTTATCAATCGTCACTTTATTTCTCGATTGTTGCAATGTAAATCCATAAACAGTTTTCGATTCGATATCAGCCGGTTCGTAAGCAGGGTCTATTTGCAAAACCAAATAACTTCCCTTTTTCTTCGATTTCAGTATTTTCAATGCTTCGGGATCGTAACTTGGAGCAATGATTAAATCAGATACTTCCGATTTAATTATATTCGCCAACGAAACATCTACCGTTTCACTCACAGCAGCAGCATCGCCAAACGCACACATCCGGTCACCACCTCTGGCACGAACATAGGCCGTAGAAACCGGAGACAAATTAGTTTCTGAAATAAATTGCGATTTCAAAAATGTACTATCCAGTTCTTTGGCAATGGCCGCACCTGCCGGACTTACGTGTTTAAATGAGGCTGCACTTGCTATTCCTGTTGCAGCTTTCAGTTCCTTTACCAATTGCCATGCTGCCAGAGCATCCAGAATATTTATATAACTGGGAGTCCCATTCAACACCTTTAAAGGTGAAACCGGACTATTAAATAACACTTTTGCATTTTTTTGATACGGGTTACAACCGTACTTTAATTCAAGGATATTATCCATTTTTGATCTATTTAAAATTGTCTGAAATATTATTTTCTACTTTAATGTTTGATGATACAAAGTGACTTGATTACAAAATCCGTCGATTTCTACATAGCTAATATGCTCTTTTTTAATTCCGTGAAAGTTTCCTGTAAAGGGAGCACGGTTCAACTAACATTTCCTTGCTGGGTTGCGCCGACCGTAGGAGTAAGTATTTTGTCCAGTTATTTTGATGTCGTGTTTAGTAGATAATTCTTGTTTTTCTTGAAATCCTCAATAAACTTTGAATCTACTTTATACATCTTTAATATGTCTACATATTTCATCTCACAATTAGTGTTGTTTATATTGCTTGTTTTCAACGAAATTACAAAATTACAAATATTATTTTTCCCTATTCGTTCACTAAGATTATACCAGAACAAAGAACAATAAGTAAAACTTGGATGTTTTTTAAATTTTTCTGACTGTAAAGATTTAATGAACCCTTTTATTCCGGTCGATTTTTGATAATCGTGTTGATTTGGCCATGCTTTTAGTCCTAGTTGTTTGTAAACATTTTCTATCATTAAACTTCCAAAATAATTTCCCCAACCTTCATCATAGTCACTTGTCATCCAATAGTAATGAGGAGTTATGTTTCCCATAGATACATGTCCCATTTCGTGACATAATGCATACACATTATTATGTTTACTTTCTTTAGGCGCTAAAAAATCATTCAATGATTGAAATTCCCACATTATCAAATTAGGATTGTCACCTCTAACATATAATATCGTTTTGTTGGACTTGACTATCCTAAGTTCAATTTTTTTAGGAAAAGAAAATCCCATTTTAATCGCACTCGTTTTGACAACAGTCAGTATTTTTAAACTCGCTTTTGCATACTTCTCAGTGTAATCTTCGTAATGTACAATAAAGTCCTTGGTTGTAATTGTTTTTGTTACTGCATGAACATTCATGATGAACATTGCAATCATAATAAAGATTGTCGATTTTAGTTTCATCTATCAGTTTTTTTATAATTGCCCCCTAACACATATATATACTTAGTTGAAAGTTGTGTATGTTCATTAAACTGAACATATATCACTTTTACACAAAAGCAAAAATAATTTTATATTACTGTTATATAATCATTTGTATAACAAAGTTAGATCCACATAACTAAGCATATCCAATTTCTCAACAAGTAGAACCTTGTTCTCTACTTAATTAAAGTCCAAAGGTAAAAACTATTATTTACATTAACGAGCATTTGTTTCTTATATTTCCACTTTAGCAAACGCGCTTTATTATAAATCCGCAGAAGAAGAAAAAACAAAGCGGAAGCAGGTACAATTGTAAAAATAGTCATAGGATGACTTAAAGTCATCCTATGACTAATACGGTTAAGCTTTTTCATGCCTGTATTTCCAAACAGAGAATAAAAGACAGCTTTTAAAACAAAAGAACTCTTTAATAAGTAATAGGAATAATATAATGCCC
>JAATGT010000270.1 GCA_015654525.1 Bacteroidales bacterium | reverse complement strand
GTTCGTCGCATCACCATTATCTGTACCCACTATTTCACCGGGTCCCTCAATACCGAATTCAATCTGATTATTTGAGCGAGGCACAACAAGACCTTCCTTATCAGTTACCTGAACGGTGATAAAAGCCAGGTCTTTCCCATCGGCATTCAGAATTTCACGATCTGCCGAGGCCAATAGTTTCATTGCCTTATCAGTAGTCTTAACCAAGCTCTCTGCCCATTTCTTACCATTCTTATAGGCCACTACCTTCAGTTCGCCCGGTTCATATCTCACACTATCCCAACGTAAGCGATATTCATACAGAGCTTTTTTCTTTATGCCCAGCGACTTACCATTAAGAAATAGTTCGGCCTCATCACCCGAAGTGAAAACATGTACCGGAGTTATTTGTCCCAGTCGTTCCGGCCAGTTCCAGTGCGGCAGGATATGTAACATGGGAAGGTCGGGAAGCCAATGGGATTGATAAAGATAAAAACGGTCTTTGGGAAATCCGGCAAGGTCAATAATACCGGTATACGAACTACGTGCTTCATAATAAGGAGTTGGTTCACCAATATAGTCAAATCCGTTCCAAACAAACTCACCGGCCACAAAAGGATGTCGATCTATTGTGGCAAAGACCTTGTCGGCACTGGAACCAAAGTCGACGGCATGCTGTTCGTAAGCACTAACCTGACAAATTTTTGAGTCACCTCCCCTACCATCTCTTATTGGTTCGCTAATTTCTTTTGATACAGGAAACAGATATACTCCACGACTACTGGCAGCCGATGCCGTTTCGGTACTCAGAATAACTTTATCGGGAAATTGTGCATGAAAAGCATCATATTGAGGTGCTGTTCGGATACGCTCGGTTCCTTCAAATTCAGGAGATTGACGGATACCTTCACCCTGATAATTCAGACCGATAACATCCGCAACTTTGGATAAAGCCATATCCGGTTTGGCAAAGTTCATGGCTGTAATAGTAGGACGTGTTGCATCTTCATCTTTTACAATATCATGCAACCTTTTTCCAATGGCGGCACCTTCTTCGCCGGTATATTGCTCACCCACTTCGTTACCAAAGCTCCACATAATGATTGAAGCACAGTTCCGGTCTCTGCGAACAAAAGAACGTGCATCCTGCTCAGACCATTCAGGAAAAATAAGGTGAAAATCATGTGGATTTTTTTTTCGGTTCCACGAATCAAAGATTTCATCAATTACAAGAAAACCCATTCGGTCGGTTAACTCCAGTAATTCGGGTGCAGGTGGATTGTGCGACAAACGAATGGCATTACAGCCCATTTCGCGTAATATCTCCAGTTGACGTTCAGCAGCACGGGTATTGAATGCTGCACCAAGCGCACCCAGATCATGATGTTGATTTACGCCTTTTATAAGAATGTGTTCACCATTGACAAATAATCCTTTATTCGGATTAAATTCCAGTGAACGAATACCAAATCGCGTTTCGTAAGAGTCTATTAGTTTAGCTTTCTGCGATATCGAAGTGATGGCTACATAAAGATTTGGAGTTTGAGTTGGCTTTGGACCCCATAAGTTTGGTTTCTTAATAGTAACTGAGTCTGCAATTGTGGTATTTCTCCCGGCAATAATCTTAGTATTTTGAATTGTGAAACAAGCAACAGCATCACCAACCGGTTTTCCGTCTGCATTTAAAGCAAAAATACTGGTTACTATATTGACATTTGCATTCGTTTTGGAGTCATTGCCTACAGTAACTTCCAAATTGATTGTAGCTGAAGTTTTAGAAACATTTTTTGTTGTTATAGATGTTCCGTACTGACCAACATGGATAGGACTGGTTTTTGTCAACCAGACATTCCGATAGATTCCTCCACCCGGATACCAACGAGAGGAATAGTTTGGATTGTCCAGGCGAATAGCTAATTGATTCTTTCCACCGGGAAGAATATAGGGTGTAAGATCAAGCCGCCAGGAGTTGTAACCGTAAGGCCAACCGCCAACCAAATGACCGTTTAACCAGACCATAGCGTATGACATTGCACCGTCAATATCGAGGAATATCGACTTGCCTGCATCAGAAGCCGGTATATCGAGCTTTTTGCGATACCAGGCAACGCCGTTACTGGGAAGGCGACCCATACCTCCACCGACTTCAGGATTTGGACCTGTCATAAAAGGTCCTTTAATAGCCCAGTCGTGAGGTAAATTTACTTTTCCCCATGAGCTATCGTCGAAATTACCCTGAACAAATGGAAAATTGCCGCCCGGATTTCCTTTCGGGCGGGTGTATCTCTTTGCCGGATCTTTTATAAAATTATTTCCTGACGGAAGAATCCACGGTTTAAGAACCTCCTGCGTTGCTTTAACTTCAACGGTTTCTGTAGGTTTGGCATCTGCAACCGTATTCTCCTTTTTATCGGTAATATCCGGTCGCACATCATATAGTAAGTCATCAGCTTTTGTTGCCGCGTCATACTTATAAAAACTCCATCCATCATTAATGGAAATACGTTGCCGGCTATCATTGCTGACAAGAGGTACCGATACCTTTGCCAACACCGGCATCTGTATTGACAGTGATATACAGAATAAGACAACTAAGGTCTTTAATTCTATTGATGTGATTTTTTTCATACGTACTTTTTTCGAAGGTCATAAATAAGTAATGGAACGAATATAATGTAGCATTTTAATTTTTCAAAGACGATGCTATTTTAATATCCCTGCCATTTATCCCGCAAGGCGGGAGGGGCTTGGAGCGGAAAATATAGTTGAAAGCCGCCCCAAATTATCTCCCTTCGGTCGCTGACCGTTGGTTCCCCCTGAAGACTTAAATCATGCACTTACTTATATTCAACCTTACAAATCTTATTTGCAATAATTTGTGATGTTTGTTTATTTGCGTGCTTTTAATACAAGTCCATTTGAAACTTCGGACTTACACGCCACTATACGAACTGAATCCACCATCAATAGGTAATACTACTCCGGTAATGAAACTGGCAGCCTGAGAACATAAAAACTGCACAGCTCCGTTCAGTTCATTGATATCTCCAAAACGTTTCATGGGCGTATTGGCTATTACTTTCAGGCTACGATCGGTCAACGAACCATCAGGATTAATAAGAACAGCACGGTTTTGGTCGCCAATAAAGAAACCCGGAGCAATAGCATTGACACGAATACCATCACCATATTTCATAGCCATTTCCATAGATAACCATTGCGTGAAATTGCTTACAGCCGCTTTAGCTGCCGAATAACCCGGTACACGAGTCATAGACTGAAGTGCAGCCATGGAAGATATATTAATAATACTTCCCGATTTTTGGTCGGCCATCACTTTTCCAAAAACATAACTGGGATAAACTGTTCCGTTCATGTTCAGATTGGTTACTTTTTCCCAATCGGCAATTTTCATATCAAAAAAGCTTTGATCCGCAGCAAGAGTTGCTCCGGGAACGTTGCCACCGGCAATATTCAATAATATATCAATGCGTCCCCATTTTGCAACTATTTCGTTGGCTACATTCTCCAAACTTGCTGTATCAAGCACATTACCCACTATTCCGATAGCCTCACCGCCTTCGGCAGTAAGCTCCTTTACCCGAACATCCAGATTTTCTTGTCTGATATCAATGGCTACCACTTTGGCGCCGGCTTTTACAAAACTTTTGGCAATACTTCAACCCAACACACCTCCTGCGCCGGTAATTACTGCTACTTTTCCTTTAATACTAAAAATTTCATTCATCTCTATTTTTTTTAATTCTTTATTCAATCACATCTTGCAACTAAGTAATAGGAATAATATAATGCCCCATTTATTTGGTAATATGGAATTAAATTAGTACATTTGTCTCAATATGAGATATATAAAACTAAAAACAGAGGATATTGAGCTATTAGAATTGCTTGTCAAAACTAGTGCTAAC
>JAATGT010000140.1 GCA_015654525.1 Bacteroidales bacterium | reverse complement strand
TGGAAAAGCTTCAATTACATAGCATTCATGATCATATTATTCAAAAAAATTAAACAAAACAAAAAGTCAAGATGACTTCGATAAATTGAAAATAAATAAACTCCAGGTTTATGGACAAGTTCTCAATCCATTCATGTTTGGCGGCGAAGCTGTAAAGCTAGGTTTAAATACCGACGATGTGACCGGTTGGGATTCTACTGCTGGTGCTCAAAGTGGCGGGCAGACAGCAAACACAATTGTGAATCGGAGTCTTGTTATTGGTCTTAGAGTGGGACTTTAATAAATGATCAACTAATTTTATGGAGTTTACGGATATTGATTAATGAATTAAAATTGAAAATGATGAAAAAAACAGACTAAAAATAAATAGTGCAATATTACTCATATTACTATTATCACTTGCATCTTGCAAGGATTTTCTGGAAGAAAAAATGGTTTCGACCATTACTCAAGACTATTTTGATACCGAAGTTGGCTTGGAGCAGCTTATTGTTGGAAATTACAATACTCTCCGATGGAAGTTTGGATTTATGGAAGGACCATACCTTTTCGAAAGTGGTGATGATATTGTAGAACCTTTAAGTAAAGATTGGGCCATCTTTAGTCCTGCTGTATGGTCGGCTTCGGGGGCTGCCGGAAGTTATGCCAATAATTTGATGGGATATTATGCAACACAATTGCTCGGCACTTATCCAATTATAAATAATTGTAATCGCGCTATAGAATCAATAAAAAAAGGGGCACCTGGAAAATTCACTACAGATCCCGAATATGCTAATCTTCGGTTGTCGGAAGTTTACTTTTTGCGTGCATGGTCATATTACATGCTGGTTACTCAACTTGGAGATGTCCCAATGCCACTAACCAGTAGCAATTCACTTCCTTCTGCATTCTATTTTCCAAAGTCAACATCAGAGGAAGTTTATAAAAGAATGATCTCAGATCTTCGTTTTGCATATAACCATTTGCCTTTGCCCGAAAATACCGAACGTGGGCGCATTACCAAATGGGCGGCGGGTCATTTTTTAGCTAAGCTTTATTTGCAAAGAGCACAAGGTGTCGCTTTTAAACAATACCGCAATGCAGATGGTACAGTTAACTATAGCAGCCCAAATGCTGATTTAGGGCTGTTGTATAAAGGTAGTGTATCTACTGATCTGGATTCGGCACTTGTTTTTTCTACTGCTGTTATTGATGCTTACGCAACAAAAAACGGAGGAACGTTTAAAGGACTTGCAACTAATTATTGGGACTTGTTTAAGACTGCAAGAGGCGATTGGAGCAACGAAGCAAACGCTGAGATTATTCTTCAGGCATCGTATGGCAACAATCTTGACAACGGTCGTTATGGAATGCGTACTGATGCAGCATTTACCTGTGATTACACCAATGCAATATGGAATATACCATCAAAAACATGGGCGTATGGTTTACGAAAAGGTGATGGCTTCTTACCTACCGACTGGGGGTACGATGTATTTACTGATAAATTGTCCGATTCGCGTTATGAGAAAAGCTTTCAGATAGAATATAAAAGTGCATCATTCGATAATACTACTTTGTCGGATGGTAGCGGTTTGGCTTATACGGATGCGGGAAATAAATCATTACAATGGCAGGCCAAAGATGCGCTATATTTTAATACGAATATTCAACCAACATATGATCGAGAATCCTGGGGTGGAAGAAAAGCTGTAGCTGGCCAGCGAAAAATAGGGAAGGACGATTTGGGTTTGGTATTTCTGGAAAATACCAAAGAAACAGCTATTGATTCTTTGCAGGCTGTTTCGCAGCCTTACGCACTATATCCACGCTGGATAAAAAATGGGAGCAAGTATTATTATAGAAAAGCAGGAGCCGATCGTTATCTTTCCAGCATCGGTTTATCGTTGGGAAGAAGTCTTCGTCCATCATCACGTAAGTTTATTGATCCTAACCGATCTACAGTGGATAATCACTTTGGTACACGTGATGTGGCAATTTTTCGTCTTGCCGAAACATTTTTAATTCGTGCTGAAGTTTATGGTCGGTTGAATCAATACAGCAAAGCCATTGATGATATAAATGTGGTTCGTGCACGTGCTGCTTATCAGGCAGGTGAGAGCAGGGCAGAAGTGTTGGCACGACTAGAGGCTGGCTCTGAAAACTTACCGGCTTCCGAACGCAAATATCCTTACAAGTCGGAAACGAATACATACAATAAGATAAAAGTAGACGCAACGTATTGGGATGGTGCTTCTGATAAATCTAAAGCAGAAAATTATCCACCTGAAGCTACAACAGATGCTGCCCGATTTATTCATTTTATTTACAACGAAATATCGCGAGAGTTCAACACCGAGCAAGTTATTTATGAAGGTATTCATCATGCCGGTATTCAGGCTGAACGTGTGATGCATCATAGTCAGATGGCTTCATCTAAACAAGGTAATTGGCCGGTATCCAACAATCCGCTAGCAGGTAGTGGCCAGGACGGTAATGGTAAAGGAACTTTCACGCTTACAAATACATTCAAACCATTTCCTCAGGCTTATCTGGATATGTTGACGGATGAAAAAGGAGTACTTTTGAGTTCCGAAGCAAAAGCAAAATATCAAAACCCAGGGTACTGACATTAACGACATAAAAATCTAAAGAGCTTACTGTAAAAAGTCAGATTTTCATAAGCATAATTTTTCACGTGAGAATCTGACTTTTTACTTATAAATTTATACTTGTGTTGGCTAATGATGAATATTAATTGTAAATTGCACTCTGTTTTTCAAAACTTCAGACAAAACAAATACTGAAACAGTCGTTGTTGTAAAATGTTGGTATGCGATGGATAACATGCGGGCAATTTAAGGGAGAATTTTTTAGAAGTAATATATCGGATGATCATATAAAACACTACTTCCACATGAAGGCAAGTCTATTTATTCGAGCAACTTATTTTTTATTATTTATAGCATTACTGGTCTTTTGTAGTTTCTCTGCAATGCCTCAGGAGCAAACAGGAAATTCCAGTCGTATACATATCTACACCGATGAGTTTAAAACTCCTTTGGATAATACTATCTGGATACCGGAAATAGCTTCTTTACCGGATTCGAAAGTTTATACGAAAAATCAGAAGTTGGTACTCGAAACAAGAGGTGGTGTTACTGTTTGGTATAATAAACTTTTAAGCGGAAACTTCAGGATAGAATTTGATCGTAAAGTAATTGTAGCAGGTGGGAAAAATGATCGTTTGTCGGATCTTAATTGTTTTTGGATGGCATCAGATCCGCAAAATCCCAATTTATTTACCCGAAATGGAGTATTTGAAAAATATGATTCCCTTCGGCTCTATTATGTCGGTATGGGAGGAAACACCAACACTACGACCCGTTTTCGTAAATATCAGGGTACCGGAGTGCGTACTCTTTTAAAGGAATATACAGATGTAGAGCATCTGCTTGTCCCCAATCAGAACTATCACATAAAAATAGAAGTAAAAGATGGTATTACATCATTTTGGGTCGACAGTATTTGCTATTTTAGCTATAATGATCCGGTACCTTTACGGCAGGGATATTTTGGATTCCGTTCTACTTGGTCGCATCACGAAATTAGTAATTTTAGATGTGTTACGTACGAATAGAAATTTTGTATTCCGTAGTCAGATGCTGGTAGCGCTGTCTAAATCGCGGCATTTTTTCGCAACAGATATTTGGCTAACTTAATCTTGATAAATCAGTAAGTATTATATTTTCAATAGTAATCAGATGCAGAAAACGATCGGTTTCAATCCGCTTAAATATCCGGTTTATGTGATGGCAAAACCAATAGGGCCAGCTTGTAATCTGCGTTGTGACTATTGCTATTATCTGGATAAAAAGAGTATGAGTTTTAATAATACTGCCAATAGGATGAGCGATGTCACATTGGAACTTTTTATAGACCAATATATTAATGCTCAGCCTGGCAAACAGGTCTTGTTTACCTGGCATGGTGGCGAGCCACTATTGTTGGGCATTGATTACTATCGAAAAGCTATCCGGTTACAAAAAATATATGGCCGCAATCGGCAAATTGAAAATGTATTGCAAACAAACGGAACATTGCTGACCGAAGAGTGGTGTCGGTTTTTCAAAGAAAATAATTTTCTGGTTGGCATTTCGCTTGATGGTCCCGAACATTGCCACGATGTATACCGACGGACAATTCGGGGTGAAGGTTCTTTTCAACAAGTGTTGAAAGGCATCAGGTTGCTTCAAAAATATCAGGTAGAATTTAATATACTGTCGGTAGTAAACAGCTATAATGTACAATATCCTCTTGAAGTATACCATTTCTTTAAACAGATTGGAGCAAAATACATTCAGTTTTCGCCGGTGGTGGAAAGGCTCAATGTTGAATCTGGCTTACTGGCTTCGGCCGAAAGTGTTGATGGGAAGCTTGCTCCTTGGTCGGTTGGGGCATTGGAGTATGGTCGGTTTCTTACCTCTATTTTTGATGAATGGGTTCGAAATGATGTGGGAGAAACTTTTGTGATTACTTTTGATGCTACTTTGTCGGGATTTGCAGGTGCAGCTGTCGGGGTTTGTGTATATGCCGAAACCTGTGGTCATGCTGCGGCATTGGACGTTAATGGTGATTTGTATAGCTGCGATCACTTTGTTTTTCCAGAATACAGGCAGGGTAATATTCATCAACAAACCATTACTGAAATGATGCTCTCGCCCGCACAATTTAAATTCGGAAATGATAAGCGGGATAAACTCTCAACGACTTGCCGGCAATGTCGGTTTCTTAAACTCTGTTATGGCGAATGTCCCAAAAACCGAATAGTCAGACTTGTCGATGGGGTAGCTCATAACTACCTCTGCCAGGGCTTGAAACATTACTTTAATCATGTGGAGCCTTATATGAATTTTATGGCAGGCGAGTTGAATGACAACAGATCGCCGGCAAATGTAATGGAGTGGACGAGGGGAGAGTAGATCATCTTCCAAAGGATCTAATGTGAATAATCTTTATTCTGGTTTGACAAGTGTCATTTTACGCAGTAATTTGATCAGAATATAGAGCTAAATGTGATAATTAAAATTTAATTTTGCTTTAATATAAACCCTTAATAGTTATGCAAAAAATATTATTCAACTTTCGATCAATGCTGCTAAGTACCGGCATTATTTCTTCGGCAGTTTCGCAAACAGTCGTTGCTGCTAATAAAGCAAAGTCCGAAAAACCGAATATCATCTTTATTATTGCAGATGACATGGGGTATGGCGATTTGGCCTGCTATGGCAATAAAATAGTAAAAACTCCTTATATTGATCAGCTGGCACATGACGGACTGCGCTTTACTCAAGCATATGCCGGTTCGGCTGTAAGCTCACCTTCACGTTGTTGTTTGCTTACTGGAAAAAATACTGGACATAGTCGCATTCGCAATAATTTTGCACAAGCAGGAGGTATTGTTGGTGATAAAAACGGATCACCTATCCGACGTGCCAATCTGTTGGAAACCGACACTACGCTGGCTTTAATGCTTCATGGCGTAGGGTATCATTCTATACTAATCAACAAATGGCATCAGGATGGTTTTAATATACATGCAGGTCCACTCGATAGAGGCTTCGATGAATTCAAGGGCTGGTTGATCAGTACTCCGGAGTCTAACCTGCCTTATTATTATCCGGCCAAGCGATATAATAACCGTGAGTTGATAAGCATTCCCGAAAATCAGAATGGTGTACAAGGTAAACACAATAATGACATTTCTACCGACGAAGCTATTCGGTTTATTGATGAAAATAAAACCAAACCGTTTTTTCTTTATCTGGCTTACGATACTCCACACGAACCTTATGTGATAAAAGACCTGGGTGTCTATAAAAATGCAGATTTGAGTCAAACCGCCAGAACTTATGCTGCGCTTATTACTCATATGGACAATAATGTAGGTCGCGTATTGCACGAACTAGATGCAAAAGGACTGCGCGATAATACGGTGGTCATTTTTATTTCAGATAACGGCGGTGCTGTGATGGCACCACGTGAAGAACTGAAATGTAATGGAAATTTGCGCGGTATAAAGGGCAATCTGTATGAAGGTGGAATTCGTGTTCCGCTGATTGCGCGCTGGCCGAAACATTTTCCCGCAGGTAAAACAAGTGAAGCAATTATCTATTTTCCTGATTTTATGCCCACATTAGCTGAAATAACCGGTGCAAAAGCAGTTCAACATATAGATGGCATGAGTATATTGCCTACATTAAAGGGAAGTAAACAAGATACAGAAAAACGATTTCTGTACTGGGAGTTTCCAAATCAAACTCAGGCAGTACGATGGGGTAAATGGAAAGCCATTCGAACATCGTGGAATAAAGCTCTCGAATTATACGACTTAGATAATGATATTTCAGAAAAAGTAGATGTGGCAAATCAGAATCCAATGGTAATTGAAAATATAGAGAATTATCTTAAAACTGCCCGGACGGAATCGGAAAACTGGCCGACCGTAAAGTAAAGGATAAGTTTCAAGTCTGAAGTATATATGAAATTATTTGTGTTATTTATAGCTTAATTATGTTTTATGTTTACAATCTGATATATTGTATTGAAATTCAAAAATGGTGAAAAACTGCCTCTCGGAATTGAAAACAGAGGCAGTTTTTTTATTTATATACCCTAAATAGGGTATGTAAATACCCTTTGAAGGGGATTGTATGCATTCTCAAATTACAGGAACTTTGCAATGTAATATTTTATAAAGAATCATTTCTGTTGCTGAATTGCAATAAAAGAGCTCTATTAAAAAAATCATAGAAGTAATTATAAATAATATAGTAAATAGGTTTATGAAAAAAATTGTAACATTAACGTTGGTATTTGCCATCTTCATTGGATTTACAAATCAGGTAAAGGCGCAGAAAAAAGAATTGGAAGGACAGATTTCGTTATCGGGTGCTTTTGCACTATATCCATTAGCAGTCAAGTGGGCTGAAGAGTTTAAAAAACTTCATCCTAAAGTCAAAATTGATGTTTCGGGTGGTGGTGCCGGAAAGGGAATAACCGATGCATTGGCAAAAGTAGTTAGTCTGGGAATGGTTTCCCGGGAGGTTAAACCCGAGGAAGTAGCCAAAGGAGCCTGGTTTGTAGCCGTGGCTAAAGATGCTGTTGTGCCTACTATCAATACTAAGAATCCTAAAATCAAAGAATTGTTGGCAAAAGGGATTACACAAGCAGCTGCAACAAAAGCTTTTGTGAGTGGAGAATATAAAACATGGGGACAGGTATTAGGCATTCAAAGCAATATCCCACTTCACCTGTATGTACGTTCAGATGCTTGTGGTGCCGGTGAAACCTGGGCAAAATACCTTGGAAACAAAAAGCAGGAAGACTTAAAAGGAACTGCTGTTTTTGGTGATCCTGGAGTTGCTTCCGCAGTGCAAAAAGATCCGTTAGGTTTTGGGTATAATAATATTGCGTATGCGTACGATCTAAAAACAAAGAAACCTAATCCGGGGATTTTAGTTTTACCTATTGATGTGAATAATAACGGACGCATTGATGCTGCCGAGAACTTTTATGCAACATCCAATCAATTGATTTCTGCTATTGCACAAGGCAAGTATCCTTCGCCTCCGGCTCGTGATTTGTACCTGGTCGCAAATGGAAAACCGACAAATCCGGTAGTGGTTGCATTCCTGAAATTTATCCTTACCGAAGGTCAGAAATACAATGTCCCTAACGGCTATATTGGTCTGTCAAAAGATAAACTGAATAAGGGAATTGCAAAACTGAAATAGACTTGATTAATTATTAATTGTAAATGATAAATTGTAATTCGTATATTATTGACCATTTATCATTAAACATTAACCATTGAATAAATGTATTCAAACAGAGTTCTGAAAAATAAAATTGCCGGAGGGGTGATGTTTAGCATTACGGTTGCATCTATCCTGTTGGTAATATTGATTGGCTTAGGGCTGTATCTCAAATCTGTTCCTATTTTTCAGCACAATAGTTTCTGGCATCTGATTACTTCGTCCGAATGGAAGCCCGGAAGTGGCGAATTTGGTTTTTTGCCATTTATTGCCGGAACGCTCTGGATTACTTTCATTGCTGTGATACTGGCTTTGCCTATTGCTTTGTTATCAGCTTTGTTTTTGACGGAATATTCAAAGACTTATATTAAAAAATGGGTTTTTACAGCATTGGACATTTTGGCTGGAATACCATCCGTAGTATATGGTGTTTGGGGAACGTTGTTTGTTGTTCCCTGGATTTCGGAAAAACTGGCTCCCCATTTTGTGGAATATTCAACCGGTTATACGGTTCTGGCAGGAGGAATTGTGTTAGGTATAATGATATTGCCGTTGCTGATAAGTCTTTTTGTGGAAATATTCTCGGCTGTGCCGCGTGAATACAGGGATGCTGCTCTTTCGCTGGGAGCTACCAAATGGCAAACCAGTAAGTATGTGATTTTACGAAAGACATTTCCCGGAATTCTGGCAGCGCTTATTTTAGCGGTTTCCAGGGCATTTGGCGAAACAATTGCCGTATTGATGGTCTGCGGAAATATACCGCTTATGCCACATTCGCTTTTCGATTCCTGTTATCCTTTACCGGCACTGATTGCCAATAATTATGGCGAAATGCTATCGGTACCTTTATACGAATCGGCTTTAATGCTGGCAGCATTTTTATTATTTATTGTGGTGTTTATATTTAACGCCTCGTCGCGGGCAGTGATTTACAAGATAGAAAGCAGGTTTAAATAGTAAGCTCTGCTGATATTTACCTTTGGCGTTATTCGCTTCGCTGATATTAATTTCATGATATTTGCCTTCGGCGTTATTTACTTCGTGATATTTTAATATCGTCCGAAGGACTAATATCTATCAATATCAGCGAAGCTTAATATCTACTAATATCGCCGAAGGCAAATATCAGCGAAGCGAATAACGCCGAAGGCATAATAACACGAAGTAAAAATATGAAGTTCAAATTTATAGAGGAAAAGATTGCAAAAGTACTGATGATAGGATCTTCTATCGCTGTTTTTGCTTTTGTGCTGAATATCATTTATACCATTTTTCGTCGGGGTTTACCTGCTCTGAACTGGGATATGATCAGCAAGATTCCGGCTGCAGGATATTACAATGGCGGTGGTGGTGGCATTCTGAATGCTATTGTCGGTTCGTTGTACATTGTACTCGGATCTACGGTTTTGGGTTTGCTTATCAGTATTCCGGTAGTTTTTTATCTCAATGTGTATCTGAAAAAGGATTCCAAATTAGCCTATATTGCCCGCTTGGCATTCGATATTTTGTTTGGCATTCCATCCATTGTATATGGCGCTTTTGCCTTTACCATTATGATTTATCTGGGTATGCATACATCCTTGGGTGGAGGTATTTTAGTTATAACTCTGTTAATTATCCCAATCTTTATACGATCAATGGATGAGGTGGCTCTGCAATTGCCTAAAGATTTACTGGATGCCACCTATGCTTTGGGTGCTACCAAACTGGAAACCATCAAGGTGGTACTTCGTCAGATTGCACCCGGTATTGCAACAGCCACTTTATTATCGGTGGGGCGTGCTATCGGCGATGCGGCGGGTGTAATGTTTACAGCCGGTTTTACCGACAGTATACCTACATCCCTTGGTCAACCGGCAGCAACATTGCCTCTTTCGGTATTCTTTCAACTAAGTAGTCCGAATGCCGATGTTCAGGACAGAGCCTATTCGGCAGCATTGATATTGATATTTATTGTGCTTATTATCAGTATTGCCGGCAGATTAATTACAAACCGATTTTCAAAACATAAAATTTAATGAAATCATTCCCATACCGAAACCCTACGCGAGCAAGTTGGGCTGAAGACTTTTCCTTTTTAAATAAAACTTCCAAGGATAAATCTGACAATGATATTAATAACGGAGAAGGTCTCGGAATTAAAGGATCATATTTGAAAGTAAGTGATTTAAACCTCTATATTAATAAGACCCATATTCTGAAAAATGTGAATCTGGAGATTCCTGATAAAAAAATTACTTGTATCATAGGTCCATCGGGTTGCGGTAAATCTACGTTGCTCAAAACATTCAATCGTTTGATTGATGATACCGAGGGCGTACGATATGAAGGCAGTATTTTGGTTGATGGAACAGATATCTTTGATAAGCATACAGAGATCACAGAGATTCGAAAAAAAATGGGTTTGTTGTCGCAACGTCCTTGTCCGCTTCCCATGTCTATTTACGATAATATTGCTTTTGGCTGTAAAATGCATGGCGAGCGTAAACGAAAAAAGTTGAACCAGATTGTAGAAGAACAACTGAAAGCGGTTGGTTTATGGGAAGAAGTAAAAAACAGATTGAATACTCCGGCATCA
>JAATGT010000124.1 GCA_015654525.1 Bacteroidales bacterium | reverse complement strand
ATAATCGCTATTTTGTGACCGAAGGTAAAGATCCGGATAAGGATCAGTCTTTCTTCTTGTGGGGACTGACGCAAGCACAACTTTCGCGGATTGTTTTTCCGCTTGGGCAGTTTTATAAAACTGACGTGCGTGCCATGGCTGCGGTACGTGGATATAAAAAGGTGTCGGAGAAAAAGGACAGTTTGGGTGCTTGCTTTTGTTCTGGAGATTATCGTCCTTTTCTGAAGAAACAACTGATTGATCCCGACAAATATATTTATCCCGGTAATTTTGTGGATGAAGAGGGTAGAGTGCTGGGACAGCACGAAGGCTTCCCGCTTTACACGGTAGGACAGCGGCGTGGATTAATTCACCTAAACCGCAAAGTGTTTGTCAGGGAAATCCGTCCGGACACAAATGAAGTGGTGCTGACTCCGCTGGAGAGCATGTACAAAACAGAGTTTCTAATACGCGATGTGAATGTGGTGGATCAGGCTTTATTCTCTACGGATTATGATGTGATGTGTCGCATCCGCTACCGAAAGCAAAACACCTTGAGTCGCGTCGTTTTTCTGGAAAACCGAACTGCCCGGGTAGAACTGTCGGAACCGCTGGAATCTATCGCTCCCGGACAAACTGCTGTTTTTTATCGGGATGGAAGAATTTTGGGAGGAGGGTTCATCAGTTGACAATTGACAGTGAACAGTTGACAGTTAATATCGCGACCGAAGGGAGCTAATATCACGAAGTAAATATCACGAAGTAAGTAACGCTGCTTGCCGCTATATTTTAATGTTGTATATAGCAATAAAATGGCACACACTACCGCCCAGTACAAACAGGTGCCAGATGGCATGCATGTATTCAATGCGTTTTAGAGAATATAAAACGGCACCCACTGTATAGAATACCCCACCGCCTACGAGCCACCAGAATACATTCATGGAATTTGTCAGGGTAAGAGAATCAATCAATGGTTTGAAAGCAATAACTACCACCCAACCCATGGCTACATAACAGATGGTTTCGAGCTTGCTACCTTTTTTCAGGTTCATAAAACTCAACACAATGCCCAATACTGCTGCCGCCCAGATTACTCCAAAAAACGACCAGCCCCAGACTCCATTTTGACGTAGAACCACCAACGTAAATGGGGTATAACTCCCGGCTATTTGTGCATATATGGCGGCGTGGTCGAATTTACGACGAAGCTGTTTGTTTGTTTCATCTTTTTCGGCATGGTAGAAGGTGGAGGAATTGTACATCACTATCATGAAAAAAATGAAGACAATGTCGCTCGCTATTGCCCAATGATTACCCGAAGCAATGGCTTTATGAATTAAAAGAATGCCGGCAATGACTGCGAACGCAATGCCGATAGCGTGTGTATAAGTATTGGCTAGTTCTTCTTTAGCAGAGTATCTTGATGTAGTAGGACTCTTGATTTTTGAAGAGTGCTGATTCGTTTTTTTCATAAGTAAATGATAATTATTATTGCTATGTTTTTTGCCACAATAGTTCACACTAGTTTTAAATAGAAGATATAAGACTAAGAACACATAGTATTATCCCGGGTACCGGGATAATTTCAGACTAAGCAAAAGTATCGTCAGATACTTTTACTATGTGACCTAAGTCTTTTTACCCCATTATTTCTCCCGAGTATCGGGATGTTCCATATGTGTACTATGTTTTTAGAACCCAAAATGTAGATAAGCTGTCTTGTAACTCGTAACTAATTACTCGTAACTGCTTATTGTTTTACTGTCTGGGGCAGGTTGCGCAGTACTTTTTCTATCACATTGCTTTCGAATCCGCGACTTTGTGCAAAGCGAAACAGTTTGCCCTGCTTTTCGTATTCGTATTCATATTTGAGTCCAACCAATTTGGTTTTCAAAATGGCAGCCAGCATTTCCTCGTATTCGCCTTCGTCGATAGTGCCGAGTGCCATACTGATTAAATCGTTGCTTAATCCCTTTTGTTTAAGGGCATACGAAATCTTTATTTTGCCCCATTTGTTAAACCGAAATTTATCTTTGACAAAGAAGATGCAAAAGCGTTTCTCGTTGATAAAATCTTCGGCAATGAGGCGATCGATGATTTTAGCTTTATCGTCACACTCAATGCACCAGGCGTTGAGCTTTTCCTCTACTTCCGATACGCAGTGTTCGGAGATGGAACAATAAGAAGCTGCTTTGTGCAACAATTCATCCAGGCTATATTCTTTTTTCATGGGTTTATAGAATAAATAGGAAACGGCTGTAAATTCAGGTTACAAATGTAGTTATTTTTCTGTTTTTATAGTTGTTTTTAGCTCTAGCGCTTCTATTATTGGGTCTTCTTTTCCCAATGAGCCAAAACATTGTTCGGATGCAGCGCGGCAACCACCTTTGCATACAGACCAGTGCGAGCAGGGCTTACATAAATCGGGGACGGAGCTTTCCCATTCGGTGCTATAACCAGAATAAAGAATACTGCCTAGTTCTTTTTTATAAATATTACCGGCAACAACCGGAGAGTGATTGCATAGACGGATGTTTCCGTTTATATCCAATGTTATCGGGCGTTGCAGCACATTGAATGAACAATGTCCAAAACCAATAAGCGGATAATCGTCTGGATTTAGTAAGCAAACAGGTGAGCACACGTTGGCTGAAAGTACTAAATCCAGTTCTTTGGCTTTGGCGTTAGCTACCGTGAAGGCGTTGCGCAGTTCTTCGGCAGTTGCCGATACTTCCATCGGATTGGTGCATCCTTTTCCGCCAATGTTGTAGCGGTTCAGCATAATGCGTTTGCAACCCAGCGAAGCAATAAACTCCAACGTTTCACCCAGTTGGTTTACATTGTGTTTGGTAATAACCACCACCGGAACTACGCTTCCACCGAGTTTCAACACTTCGCGGGTGGAGGTGACTGACTTTTGCCAACTGCCTTTTACCTGCGCCATGCGGTCGTGAATTTCAGCTTGAGCAGCATGAATGGGGAACTCAAATAACCCCACGCCCAATTTAATCAGTTGTTTGTAATCCTTTGCTTTGCCTTGTGTGCCGTTGCTGATAAGGGTGACTTGCTTGTCCTGCATGCGGCAGAACAGAATAACTTCGGCAAAACGTTCCGATAAAAAAGGTTCGCCACCTGTAAATGCTACATATTGAATATCGGCCATACTGAAAACCCGTTTGAGTGTTTCGATGGCTTTGGTGTAGGAATTAAACGGAACGCGTTCCATGCCATCCGTTTTCCATATATTATAGCAATACACGCAATCGAGGTTGCAGCGGTCGGTGGTTTCGAAAGCGATATGTTGGAGATCGAGCATTTTTTTTATTCAAGTCTAAAAGTTATGGGTAATGTATAATAAACTCTTACTGTTTGACCGTTTTGCTTGCCGGGAATGAATTTAGGCAGTGTTTTTATTACTCTGATAGCTTCGGCATCAAAAAGCGGATCAAGACTTCTTAATATTTCAATATTAGAAATAGAACCATTGGTATTTACTACAAAGCGAAGAATTACTTTCCCCTGAACATCTGCATCTGTATTAGGCCATTTCAGATTTTTAGAAACATAGGTTGACAACGAATCACTCCCTTTGGAAAATTGGGGCATTCGGTCAACTACTTGGTAAATATAATTGCTATCTACAGCAACCGTATCCCGCTCGATTACTTCTGTGTCATAGCAAGTTATCAAAGGTTCTTTAAGTTTCTTGAGTTCCTC
The DNA here is from genome assembly GCA_015654525.1 of Bacteroidales bacterium. Taxonomy (GTDB): domain Bacteria; phylum Bacteroidota; class Bacteroidia; order Bacteroidales; family Paludibacteraceae; genus Paludibacter. The sequence goes on along the minus strand of JAATGT010000124.1, from coordinate 17,633 downwards.
TTTCTTTGCTGCGATAGGCGAATAGCACATAGTAGTTTTCGAAAATTTATTACTCTTCCTTTCTAGTGATATCTTTTTATTTCTTCCTACAGTCTGGATTGAATCTTTGATTTTTTGATTAGATATATTCTCTGTCTTTGTTCCACAACCTGTCAATCCCAACCCCACAATCAACGAACCCAATAATAATTTAGGACGAACAAACACCCGCCAACCTCCCGATTTATCTGCCAGATAGGCAAACAAACGGAATAGGAAATGAAACGTGTGGAATTTAATTTTTCTGGACATACTTATTTGGAAAGTTTAAAGATTACTGGAATAGTATACCAAACGCTTACATTCACACCATTTTGCTTCCCTGGGATAAATACAGGTAATGATTTTACTACCCTGATTGCTTCTTTATCACACATTGGATCAAGCGATCTTAAAATTTCTACTCTTTCTATTTTCCCAATATTCGTTACAATAAAACGAACTACTACTCTACCTTGAATTCCATTCTCTTTTGCAATACTCGGATATTTCAATTTTTGGGAAATATAATTCTTGAGTTCATTTTCCCCACCCGGGTATTGTGGCTTTTGTTCTACGAATTCAAATACTTTCTCTCCATATTCTTGAGTTATTGGAATTGTTATATAACAAGACACATCATCTGCAGTTTGATATAGATTTGTTTTAGTTGTAGGAGTATTCCTTGAAACTGTGTTTTTTTTCTTTTGTTGATTTGTGTTTTGACTCTGTGCCTCAATTTGCCTTGGCATTGTCAATCCCAACCCCACAATTAACGATCCCAGCAGTAATTTTGGACGAACAAACACTCGCCAACCACCCGATTTATCTGCCAGATGAGCAAACATACGGAATAGGAAATGAAATGCGTGGAATTTAATTTTTCTGGACATAAGTATTTTACTTTAAAGTTTGACAAAAATAGTAATTTGCCAACAGGATTAACTGCAACTGATGTGTTTTTTTTTATTTTTTTGTGGAAAAAGTTGGAAATAAAAAAACAACTTTGTATATTTGCTCCATAATATTGAGGATTAGTTATATGTGATAGCTTCTGTAAATTCCGAATCCTGATAAATGAGGATGCCGGTGATGGAAATCAATCCTAAATCATCAGAGTTTCGTTGTAATATTTCATCGTTTGCAAATGAGCAAAAGAGCCTCAAAAGAATAAAAAATTCACTCTCACTACTGAGAATCTTGTGCCGGCCCCTCCGCCCTCCATTCTCGGTACTGAGAAAACCTGTTTGAGGTCTCGGCGACCCGTTCTCAGTGTTGAGAATGCTTGTCCGACCCCTCGGCACTCCGTTCTCAACACTGAGAATGTTCTTTCGAGAGGTCGGAAGTACTTTCTCAGTACTGAGAACCATTAATTACCTTAGTCTCCGCATTTTTGTTTTTGAATTAAATAAAATGAGATGTTTAATTGATTAAAAATGTTTGCCTATGAAAATAGCAAATTTGAATTTGAATATTCAACGTAATGCAGCGCATTACCAGTTTCAAACCGATTTCAACAGTATTATTATCAAGTACACACCCCAGGCGCTTGGTATTGTTGATGATTATGCAGCCTATACGCCTTTGTTGGAAGATGAAGGTGTGGCCTTGGTGGCTATTACCAGAAGTGCTACCACCGACGAGATAGATGCAGCCGACAAAGACCGCGATTCTACATTTCGTGGAGTTGCTGACAAAGTGAAGAACGATCTGAACCACTTCAACCCCGAAGTGCGTGAAGCTGCCAGACGAGTGAAGGTGATCTTTGATGCCTACGGTAATTTAGCTCCGGAGCCGGATGACGAAGAATCGGGTCTGTTGACAAGTTTAATTGCAGACTTGAGAACGAAAGCTGCTACTGATATAGTTTTGTTGACTATGTTAGACTGGATTGCTGAGTTGGAACGGAGAAATAATGTGGTTATAACTCTGCAGGCATCACGTAATTCCGAAAAAGCTAATCGTACAGAGCTAAGAATGAAAAAGGTGCGCATACAGGTGGATGCTGTCTACCGTAAAATAGTGGAACGTGTAAATGCACTTATTATCGTAAACGGTGAAGCTCCTTACGCAGAGTTTGTAAAAGAAGTGAATGCCCGCATCGGTCGTGCAACAGATGTAATTGCTCAGCGAAAAGGACGCTCAGATAAAGATTCTGATACCGAAGCACCTAAAGCGTAAAATAATTCTATTTTTTCATCCTCTTTCGCACTTTATGGGGTAAGGTGTGGGAGGGGATGAACTATAATCTCTCCATTCGGTTTTTTATTTCCGGTTCACCAGATAAATTCCAGCCAATACCACCACAGCGCCGCCTATCTCGTGTAATGTAAGTACTTCGTTCAGGATAAGTACTGAAAAAATAGCCGTAAAAACCGTTTGACTCAATAAACTTACCGAGGCAACCGTAGGGCTGATATGACCCAAAGCCTGATTAATGGCCAACCACCCAAGGAGCTGAGGTACGAGTCCCAGGGCAACTAACAATAGCCAGGTGGTATTGCTGTATCCCGTGAGTGGGGTGGCGGTAAACATACAAATTAACCCTAAAATAACTGTACTGGCCATCATGGAAATGGCGGTGAACGAAAAGGTATCCAGATTTACCCTACCTTTGCGTGTAATCAGCAGGTAAGAACCGTAAAACATGCTCGCTACAATAGCCAGCAAGTTTCCTGCATTCAGATTTGCTTCCAACACTTCGTTTAATCCGATGATAATAATAACTCCGAAAATTGAGATTGCCGTTCCCATCCAAAACATCTTGGTGGGTTTCTCTTTCAGAAAAAATAAAGCTCCAAGTCCTACCCAAACCGGAGCCAGATTCGCCAGCAAGGTGGAAATGGTGGCTTTTGAAAGCATGATGGAGGTATTCCACAGGGCAATGTCGCACGCAAAGATAGCTCCGCAGAGGATGGCAATTTTCACTCCTTTCAGGCTGTGTATCGGCTTTTTAAAATAAAGCCAAATGGGAATAATGCCAATAGTGCCAAAAAACATGCGGTAAAAAGCCGAGCCAAACCCGCTAATGTCGGCCAGTTTAACCAGTATGGCCGACCACGAAATGCAGAATATGCCAAATACGAGCAACAGGTAATGAACCCAGCGATGATCTTTCATAGAATCAATAATTGCCCCCTAAATCCCCCAAGGGGGACTTTTAGGAAGCAACTTTTAAAAGTTTGTATAATTAGTACGATAATTAAGTCCCCTACGGGGGATTTAGGGGGCCGAGCATCTTATCATCCGGTCGTTGCCCGAAATGTCTTTGCGCAATTCTATATCGGTATATCCCAGTTCGGTGAGCAGATTGCTGGTTGCTTGTCCGAACTCGCGGTTAATTTCGAAATAAAGTTTTCCCTGCGGTTTCAGGTGCTTTCGGGCAAAAAGGGCAATGTGGCGATAAAAAAGCAGCGGATCGTTGTCCGGTACGAACAAAGCCAGATGTGGTTCGTTATTTAATACGTTCGGTTGCATGTCAGCCTTTTCGAGCTCGGTTACATAAGGTGGATTGCTGACAATGACATCCCATTTGGTTTCAAATTCAGGACTGCCGAGTATGTCCACTTTGCTGAAAGTAACATCCAGTTTGTTGAGCTCTGCATTGGTTTTCGCAGTTTTCAGCGCTTTTTCCGATATATCAAATGCCTCAACGGTGGCATGCTTAAATTCATGTTTCAGACTGATGGCGATACATCCGCTTCCGGTACCGATGTCGAGCATTGCAAGGTTTGCGTTCCGATCGTTTTCACTTTGTATCCAGTCCACCAGTTCTTCCGTTTCGGGACGGGGAATAAGTACCGATTCGTTTACATTAAACGGTAGTCCGTAGAACTCTGTTTCGCCTAAAATGTATTGAATTGGAACAAAATTCCTCAATTTTAGGATAAAACTATCAACGGAATGATGTTGTTCTTTAGAAAAAAGTGTATTTTTGTTAACTATTATTTCAGTGCGTGAAAATCCTGTAAGTTTTTCCACTATTAAATAACAGAAACTTCTGATTTCCGTTTCCGGATAAAGGCCCTGAAGCTCGTGTTGAATATGTTGAATGGCAATTTGCATGGTGCAAAGATAGAAAAATTAGTTACGAGCTACAAGTTTAGGGCTACTGGATAAAACCGAGTGTATGGTTTAAGAATAAAACGAGCGAATATCTCCATTTCCAACTAAAATCAATAGAATTTTAAATGAACGATTCCACAATTCCACAGTCTGGCAACGATGCATTGGCAACTAAATACATGCATCGCTGTTTGCAGTTGGCGCAATATGGTGTTAGTTATGTCGCCCCCAATCCCATGGTAGGAGCGGTGGTGGTGTGCAACGATGTGATTATAGGCGAAGGTTATCACCGTCATTATGGACAGGCACATGCCGAACCCAATGCCATTCATTCGGTAAAGAATCCTGAATTGTTGAAACAGTCTACGCTTTATGTAAGCCTGGAACCTTGTTCGCATTATGGCAAAACACCGCCTTGCGCCGATCTCATCGTTTCCTGTGGCATTCCGCGTGTGGTTATCGGGACACTCGATCCCAACCCCAAAGTATCGGGCAGGGGAGTAGAGATCCTTCGTAAAGCCGGCATTGAAGTCACCGTAGGTGTGTTGGGCAACGAGTGCCGGGAGCTGAACAAACGCTTTTTCATTTTCCAGGAGCAGAAACGTCCCTATGTATTACTAAAGTGGGCACAAACCAAGGATGGATTTATGGATCGGAAGCGCACGGATCATACCGAATCGCCCTTAATTATTTCCAATAATATTACCAAACAGCTGACGCATAAAATGCGTGCCGAGAACCAGGCCATTTTGGTTGGGGCCAATACTGTTTTACTTGATAACCCTTCGCTCACGGTACGTAACTGGTCGGGCAAATCGCCTGTTCGCATTGCCATCGACAGGCAGGGGCGAATACCTGCCGACTTTCATTTGCTCGATGGAAGTATTCGAACGATTGTTTTTACCGAAAGAGATCAGGTTGATAAAGAAAATATAGAATTTGTAAAGGTTGATTTTAGCACAAACTGTATTCCTGCAGTTTTACAGAAAATATACGAACGTAATATAAACTCGGTGTTAGTCGAGGGTGGTGCCAGTATCCTGAATAGCTTTATTGAAGCAGGATTGTGGGATGAGGCCAATATTGAAATTTCCAATCAAAGTATAACCGAGGGAGTTCCGGCTCCCGTTCTACATGCGCAGCCTGTTTCGAACGATATGTTCTCCGGACATAAATGGCTTTTCTTCAAAAAATAAAACTAATTCGATTGTGGTATGACTCATCTTTTTACTGTTCTGGTTATTATACTTTATGGTTACACCTTACTGAGTACTATCTCTGTATTATTACTTGAAAATCGTAATCCGGCCAAATCTCTTTCTTGGATGATGGTGCTGCTTTTTATTCCGGTTATCGGGATGTTTTTTTATTTGTTGTTGGGACAGGAGTATCGTAAGAAAAAAATAATATCAGAGAAAAGTATTCGTAGCGTTATCGACCGTCCGGTTGCTTCGTTTGATATCAATATGTTAGATCGGGGGTTGATGGCCGATAATCATTTGAATCTGATAAAAATGCTGTATAAAAACAGCGAGGCGGCCGGTTATGCATTCAATAAAATTGAAGTATTATCGGATGGCGAAAGTACTTTCAAATCTATCTTTGAAACTATTGCTAATGCAAAAGATCACATTCATATTGAATTTTTTATTTTCGACGATGATATAATTTCTAACCAGTTGCGTGAGTTGTTGATCAGAAAAGCGAAAGAAGGTGTTCGGGTGCGTATGATTTACGATTATTGGGGCAGCTTTGATTTGTCGAAGAAATATCTGAAATCTTTACTGGATGCAGGTGTTTTTGTTCGTCCGTTTCTTCCATTCCGTTGGCAAATATCCCGTAGTAATAAGATAAATTACCGGAATCATCGCAAGTTAATTGTTGTCGACGGAAAAATAGGTTTCACCGGTGGTCTCAATGTAGCCGATCGATATGTACATGGAAATAAACTGGGAAGCTGGCGCGATACCTTTATCTGTGTTGAAGGTGCAGCGGTACATGGATTCCAACTTTTGTTTATGGTCGACTGGTATTTTGTCGACCGAAAACTAATCGAAGGTCCTGAATATTTTCCTGTGCCAAAGATATTTGAACCGAACCTGATACAACTTGTCAATAGCGGTCCCGATACCGACTGGGAAGCCATTATGCAGGGAATAGCTTCGGCCATTATGACTGCTACAAAATATGTGTACATCCATTCTCCCTATTTTATGCCTACCGAGGTGATTGCTGCTTGTATTCAGATGGCTGCATTGAGTGGTGTTGATGTTAGATTAATGATTCCGGAAAAATCGGACGCGCGGCTATCAGATGCCAGTACATTTAGTTATCTTGGTCAGGCGCTTGAAGCAGGTGTTCGGGTATTTCGGTATAAAAACGGCTTTTTGCACAGTAAGGCAATAGTCATCGATGATTTTATATCCATTGTAGGCTCCTGTAATCTGGATGAACGGAGTTTCTTTCAGAATTTTGAAGCCAATGCTTTTATCTATGATGCTAAAACCGCGACAAAATTGAATAGATTGTATTTGCAAGATATGGAGAATTGTGAAGAATTGACTCTGGAAGCCTGGACAAACAGAAAACGGAGACAAAAACTGAAGGAATCGTTTGCCCGGCTTTTTAGCCCGTTGATGTAAAAAACCTTCAAAATAGGCAGAAAAAGCAGGATGAAAATTTTTACTGAATGGATTTTTTGATTACTTTTGTGCCACTAAAAAATCAGCGGGATGTAGCTCAGCCCGGTTTAGAGTACTGGTCTGGGGGACCAGTGGTCGCAAGTTCGAATCTTGTCATCCCGACTGCTGAATAAAAGAGGCTTACATGAAAATGTAAGCCTCTTTTGTTTGGATATGAATCGTGACGTTTATTGTTTATAAATGCTGATTGCATCAAACTTGCAGGCTTGCATACATTTTGTACAACCGGTACATTTGCTGGCGTCGTACATAAGCACTTGCTCATGTATCACAGTGTTGGCAACATATAAAAATGATTTGTCAATTACTTCATTGGGACATATCTCAATGCACTTCCAGCAGGCTGTGCAGGCAGAGGCATTCAATTGGACGAATGCTGTATGTGTATTATCGTTTTGTATAAATGTAGATTTCATGCGTTCATGTTTTTTCTGTAAGTTGTTATTAAAAATGGAAGAAACGATACATTAATAATCCAGAAATAATTCAGATGAAAATTTTTCAGCGACAAGAATAATTATTATCAAATTGTATTACTCTCCTAAATTTGTACTATGGCAGAAAGATCAAATGACCTGTTCTGATTATTGGGTGTACCATGCTTTAAAATCAGAAACGCGGGCTTTGCTTACAATGATTCTTTCTGGCGCTAAGACCACTAGATTTACTGATATCTTACTTCCAAACCAAATAGAAATATCTTCGATAGCTTTATGTGCCACAATGTATTGCCGGTTGGCTCTGAAAAACCGTGCGGGATCCAGTTGAGCGCACAGGTCATCGAGCGTGGCATCAAGCACAAAGATCTTGTTGTCGAGTGTGAGGATATTCACATTTTTGTTGCCGGTATAAAAGCAAGCTATTTTTTCTGTTGCCAATGGAATTAATTTATCCTTGTGTGGAATCAGAAAGTTCGATCTATAAGTTTCTGCTCCCTGCCTGAACGAGGCCAGAAGTTTGGCAATCGCTTCGGATTCAATATTGTTGTCGACCGGTTGCAGGTTGTGGAACTTGGTCATGGCCCGCTCCAGGTTTTTGAGGTTGATTGGTTTAAGTAAATAATCGATACTATTCACTTCGAATGCTTTGAGCGCATACTCATCGTAGGCTGTGGTGAATATTACAGGACAGGTGATATTCACCTTCTCGAAAATGGCAAAGGATGAACCGTCAGCCAGGTGGATGTCCATAAATATCAGTTCCGGAGCCGGATTCAGAGAAAACCATTCAACGCTTTCGTTCACGCTTTGTAAAACAGCTATGACTTCCACGTTGGGGCTCAACGTGGTCAGCATTCGCTGCAGGTTTTGTGCAGCTACATGTTCGTCTTCAACAATTACAGCTTTCATATCGGTTGGATTTTATTCGTATTTAATACTTTTGGTTAGCAACAAAATGGACCGCCCGGTTTAATCTCTTCCGGAAATTTATCAGCATTCAGTTCTCGTATAAGAGGTAATTCCACACAAAAAGCAGCATTAGACGAAATCTGAATTTCTTTTTGAAACAGTAAATCATATCGTTCGGCCAGATTACTTAATCCAATACCTTCGCCGGTTTCGGGTATATTTTTAGGTTGAATGATATTCCATATTTTTATTGTATCGTTCCGGGTAGTCTCTATATGGATAACCAACGGCTGTTTATTACTTAGTACATTGTGTTTGATCGCATTTTCAACCAGCAGTTGAATGCTGATAGGCATGATATACGAGCTTTTATATTCGTTGTCTACCTGAATATTCACGTGTAAACTGTCGCCATATCTTATTTTCATTAAACCGACATAAGCCTCTGTAAAATCCAGTTCATCGCCCAGCTGAATAATTTCTTTATTCCCTATAGTGTACCGAAATACCGACGATAAGTTTTGTACGTATTCGTGCGCTTTGTCTGTATCCATACTGATTAGTCCGTCAAGTGTATTTAGTGAATTGAATAGGAAATGCGGATCAACCTGGCTTTTCAATACTTCGTAGCGGGTACGAATGTTTTCAGCCACCAGTTTTTCGTTTTTCAGCACATTTTGCTGATTCTCGTACACCGATGAGAGCAAATAAGTGGTTAGTATAACTATAAGTGTAGCAATCAGATCTGTCATTAATACAGTTCTTGAAAACTGAGTGCTTCCGCTAGTTATCTGAGGATATATGTAGGGAGATAAGTGGCAGAATAAGATGTTATAAATATATGCAAAGGCAAATGACCCAAAAAAACTGATCCACATCCATAATCGTTGTTTTGAATGAATTTCCATGATGCGGAAATTTAGCCGGAAAAGCAGGTAAAGTAGCAATCCGTTAGAAAGAAAAACAAAAAAGACAATTCCCAGATTATTTGCGATAATTTTTTGATTGTAACTATATCCAACTATTAAAATAGCATCAAGAATAATACTGATAAAAAAGGTTAGCTGAATAGCATGTTTATGAGTAAACGGATTAAGTATGATGTTCTTTCTCATGATATTCTTATTTAAAGATGCGTTAAAGGTATAAAAAATAATGGATATATTGTCGGAATTAAAGCTGTTATTTTTTGTTATGTAAATTGAAGGCACTTCCGATCCCCACATTCCATCCATTGCTTACATTAAACTTATATGCAGTCTCATTGTCTGTGTTTTGTAATTTCAGGTTCCTGTTTATTGCATAGCTCGCATCGAAATTCAATAGTATGTTGTTTAATTTATAGCTATATTCCAGCCCGGTTAAGATGTCGCGGTAACTTACCCGTTGAGCCGTTCGGTTTTTTTCAAAAAGAGGATCGCTGAAACCGCTACTGATATTCCCATTATATCCTTTAAGTTCAAGTAAAGTCATTAAGCTTGACTTTTTGTTGAAGTGATGGGTAAGGTACATTTTAGGAAATCCAAGGTTCATTTCCCATTGGTCGTTCCATGCTTTCCAATAACTGATTATGGGAATAGGAGCCGGAAAACCCAGGGTACTTGAATAGGTTAATCCTATAGTAAGTCTTGCATCTTTCCGAATCATATGAGTTGCTAATAAGACTGCATTCAGATAGAAATCACCTCCTTTAATTCCATCAGTAAAATTGGAGTTTAGTTGAGGAATTACTATTCCTGTCAGATACCAGCTTGGATTTTTTAGTACTTTGCTATAAGATAGTGCAAAACCAACACTATGAAAATAGTCCAGATCTTTGAATAATTCTTTATTATTTTCAAATGTAAAATTTACAAAGCTATACATTCCATTGATACTGATAATTCCATCTTTCCCCTGATTTATGGGACTGGATAATAATTTTGCCCGTATACTATGTGATTGAAAAGCAGCATCGCTATTACTACCAACCCAATGTCCGTCTAAACTTATATCATAGTTATCTGGCGACTGAGCACTTGCATTGACAGATAGGAAGATCAGGGTTGCAAAAAGAAGGTACTTCATATTTTTTGTAGTTTTAGAAATTCTCATTTCTGTAATCTATTTATTTAGTGCTTATTTTATTTATTTTAGTTGAACTTCTATATTTGTTGTCCGGTAAAGAACAGTAGATTCTTCACTTTGTTCAGAATGACAGATTATTACATCCCCAAACATAAAGAATTGATTGTCATTCCGAACGAAGTGAGAATTGAAAATCGGCGTTAGCCAAATCTTTCATAAAGTTTCATATATAAAGTTTACTGGACAACAATGATTCTAAATCTCTTTTTAAGTACGGATAATATTCTACCAGTACTTAAAAAGAGAGCTTAGTTGTTTATTGCTTCAATTGTTATATTCCGGGCTTAACACATCGGCTTATTTTATTGTTATGCCATGCTTGCTTCAAGCTGGCGGGCTTTTACTTTTTTAATCAGTTTTTTTCTGTTGAACGATCGGATTTTCGCTCCGATGCGGTCGAAGATGTAATATACGATCGGTACTACCAGAAGTGTAAGCACCATCGAACTGGTTAGTCCGCCAATAATTACCCAGGCCATACCATTCTTTATTTCGGCGCCATTGCCCGAGGCCAGTGCAATAGGAAGCATTCCTAATATCATGGCGAAGGTGGTCATCAGAATAGGGCGCATACGTTCTTTTCCGGCTTCAATAATGGCATTGTACGTGTTCAGCCCTTCGCGTCTCAGGTGGTTTGTAAAGTCAACCAGCAGAATGGCATTTTTAGCTACCAGCCCGATCAGTACAATTAATCCGATAATACTGAAGATGTTCAGCGTATTCATGGTCAATGCCAGTGCCAGCAATGCACCAATCAGCGACAACGGAATAGAAAATAACACAATCAACGGATCGGTCAGCGAATTGTAAAGCATCACCAGAATTAAATAAATCAGGACGATGGCAGCCAGAAACGCAAATGCAAGGCTACCGAAAGCCGAATCTTGCTGTTCCATCATACCAGCTGTTTTGATGGTTATACCTTCCGGTATTTTCCCTGCAATGGATGCCATTATTTCTGAACCCACTGTTCCCGAAGGACGACCGCTTACATTGGACTTGACTGTGATGGACGAAATACGGTCGGTACGTTCCAGAGCCGATGCTCCTAAGCCATAACCGATTTTTGCGAACTGATTTAGTTCTATCAGTTCTCCTTTTTTATTTACAAAAGTAAGCTTGGAAACATCATCCGATTTTGTACGGTCGAAATTATCAATGCCAATGCGGATATTATATTCGTAGTTACCTTCTTTGTATTTCGAGTCGTCGTTTCCGTTTAATGAAGTACGAAGGGTGGAACCCACATCGCTTACCGATAATCCGAATTCAGACATTTTATCCCGGTCGAGTTTAACCTGCACTTCCTGTCGTGGATCGTCAATTGAATATTTCGGATCCGAAGTTCCCGGTGTATGCCGCATAGCAGTTAGAACCATGGCGGCCGTTTCCTGTACTTTGTCGTAATCAGCACCCTGCACAATCAGCTGGATAGGTTCATCGGTTCCTCCCGAAATGGAAGTGGGAGTAGCACGTGCCCGAACACCCGGAATGGCATTCATAATTTTATCTTTGGTGAGCGAAGCATATTTCTCGGAACCCATCTTTCTTTTCGTTTTATCTACCAGTCGTACCGTAATGGTGGTAATATTGTTTTTGGTCGAAGTGGAAGATGATCCCACATTGGTAAAGATGCTTTCAACGCCCGGAATGCTTTTGATGATTTTTTCGGCCTGCATGGTGATTTGGTTATTCTGGTACACCGTTAACTGTGGATTCATATCCAGAGTCACCACATATTCTCCCCTGTCGCTGTCGGGCATAAAAGCAGCTCCGATAAATCCGGTTGGAATCAAGGCAAACGAAGCAAAGAACAGGGTTACCGTTACTCCCAACACCATTGCTTTGTGTTTGAGTCCCCATTTCAGTGTATTTCCATACCAGTTTTTTACAGACTCGATAGTCCGTTCAATAAAGCGTGAGAAACGGGCTAAAAGAGTAGTGCGTGTATCGTCGGGCATATTTCCGTAGCGCGACATCAATAAAGGTGTAACCGTAAAGGATACCAATAAACTACATAAAGTCGTAATTACAATAGGAATAGAAAATTCTTTCAGAATGTTTCCGATTAATCCTCCGCTGAGTCCCATAGGGAGGAATACCATGACGATAACCAGGGTAATGGCCATGGCGGTAAACATAATCTGTTTAGCCCCATCGAGCGCTGCCTGCCATTTTGTTTTTCCTTTTTCCATATGGCTGAACATGTTTTCGATTACCACAATGGAGTCGTCGACCAGAATACCCACCACCAGCGACAAAGCCATCAGCGACATCATGTTCAGTGAGAATCCTAATATATACATCCCGATGAAAGCCGGAATAATAGAGAGTGGTACGGCAACCATAACGATTAATGCACTTCGGATGTTATGAAGAAAAACAAAACAAACAATGGCAACAATCAGAATAGCCAGAATATGATCTTCCACCACACCATCGGCCGAAGCGCGTGTAAAAACAGAATCGTCGGTAGCTATTTCAAATTTTACATGATCGGCGGCATATTCTTTTTCAATGGCTTTTAATTCTTCTTTGGCCATATCCGAAACTTTTACGGCATTGGCATCACTTTGTTTCTGAATGGAAAGCCCGATGGCATCCCGTCCGTTGATGCGGTTAATCTGTTTTTGTTCGGCCAAACCATCTTCCACTTCAGCCACATCCATTACCTTTACGTTACCGCCGTTGGTAGTGGTGGCAATTATCGTGTTGCGGAGCTGATCCAGGCTGGTATATTTAGCTGCCAGGCGGACAGAATAAACCGATTTTGTGCTTTCTACATTACCGGCCGGAATTTCCATATTGGCTGACTGAATAACCGATAATACCTGCAAAACCGATAGTTTATAAGCTTTCAGCTTTTCAGCATCAATATTCACTTTGATCTGGCGTTCTTTTCCACCGGTCATTTTTATGGCACCCACACCCGGCAGCTTAGCCAGACGTGACTGAATGCGGTCTTCCACCAGTTTGTAAAACTGAGTAGAAGGCAAGGACGATGAAGCCGCTACATTCAAAATAGGTTTTTCGTCAAGCGCCAGTTTGGTGATCGACGGTTCTTTTACATCGGTAGGCAAATCGGTTTTAATAGCCGATATTTTTCGTTGAGCCTCCTGAACTGCCAGGTTGGCATCGGTACCTTCGTTGAGCTGAATTACAATCATGGATACACCTTCCATAGAGGTGGAACTGATTTTTTTCAGGTTTTCGATTGTTGATAGTGCATCTTCAATCTTTTTGGTGACCGAAGTTTCCACTTCTGATGCTCCTGCTCCGGGGTAAATGGTTTGCACCGTCAGGATCGGTAGCTCGAACTTTGGCAGCAAATTCAGGTTGAGCATGTTGAATGACAACAGTCCTCCGAGAGTGAGCAGCGTAAAGATTACGGCAATGATCAGGGGCTTTTTTATGGATGTTTCTACTATATTCATACTAAAAATAGTTACAAGAAATTAGTTAGGAGTTACAAGTTTTACGCTCTGAAAGCATGATAAAAGTATCTGTCAGGATAATTCCAGAGCAATTAGTTGTGTCGGAAATTAGTTGATTACCGAAACCTTAGCGCCGTCAGTTAGATTGATCTGACCGTTGGTTACCACTTTATCATGTTCTTTTAATCCGTCAAGCACTTCCAGGTTTGAATTAAAGTTACGACCAGTTTTGATTTTTACCAGTTTAGCTACTTGACCTTCGACAACATATACCGACGGATCCTTTACACTGCTCACAATGGCATCGCGTGGAATCATTAATGCCTTTCCATTTTTACCCATATTTACGCTTACATTTACATAGGTTCCGGCTTTTAGTTTCTCTTTGCCATTGTTGGCAATCAGAATTTCAACCGGATAGGTGTGCGATGTAGAAGCTTTGGCACTGATGTTTGATATTTTACCGGAGAATGCCAGATCGGGGTTTACATCCGTACTTATTTTTACAGTTTGTCCTTTATTCAACGCGTAGGCATTTGCTTCCGAAACATCCAGCGTAACTTTCAGATTTGAAATGTCGGCAATGTAAGCAATGGGGTTACCTACACTCAGGTAAGCTCCCAGTTCGGTACTCAGTGCAGTAATATATCCACTAAAGGGAGCCAGAATGCGGGTGTCGGCCAATTGTTTCTTTGCATTTTCGAGTTGGATGGCTGCATTGTCGAAAGTCATTTTTATGTCGCGCAGCTGTGTGTCCGAAATAGCATCTCCTTTGTGCAGAGTGAGATTTCGTTGATAATCGTCTTTGCTTTTGTCGTAGGTAAGCTTGGCGTTTTCATAAGCCAGTCGTTTGTAGGTATCGTCAATCCGGGCTAATACTTTGCCTTTTGTGACATAATCGCCCATTCTGAAGTTGAGTTGTACAATTTTTCCGGCACTTTCGGAGGCAATGTTCACTTCCTTGCATGCTTGTGCTGTTCCTACCAGTTGTAGTTCGCCGTTTGTTTGCTTTTCTTCTACTGTAGCTGTGGTGACGGCTGTGTTTGTCTGACTTGCAGATGTTTCTTTGCGGCTGTCGATCACTTTTTTGTTAGATGCCAGTGTCAGTGCAATGGCTGCGATCAGTATAACGCCCGATGCGCTTACAATGATTCTTGTCTTCTTCATATTGTTGATTTTTTATTTCAGAATATATGGGTTTATTATTGCATTAAACTGTTTATTTCTCCGTTTAACGACATGATCTTTAATTCGGAATCCTTGAAGTTGTAAAGAGCGGTCAGATAACTGTCCTGCGCATTGCTCAGGCTGGTTTCGTCTTGTAGCAGATTACTCATAGTAATCACTCCTTCTTTGTATTTCAAACTTGTTTCCTGATACACTTTTTCAGCCAGGCTCAGGTTTTGTTTCTGACGCTTTACACTGGTTTTATTGTTATTGTAGGTATTCAGTGCATTGCGGTAGTTCATGCTCAGCGATTCTTTTGTATCGTTGAGTGTTACTTCGCTTTTGCGATAATCCATTTCAGCCTGTCTGGCTTTCGACCGTCGCTCAAATCCATCGAAAACAGGAATTGCAAGTGTAACGGTGAAATTGGCATACGAATACCATTTATTATCGGAGCTGTTATTGAAATAAGTGCTGAACTTGTTTTGTTGTCCCTGGTAAGCAGCCTGTCCCGAAAGCGATAATGATGGAAGATAACCGGCATTGATGTATTTTTTGTTCAGGCTGTTGATTTGTTTCTGAGACTCCAGCAACTGGATGTTTACATTTGAAGAAAAATCATTCAGCAGTATGGGTTGAGCCGATAATAATTCGGTTCCTACCGTGTCGGTCAGTTCCACCGGTGTATCCAGCGGCAGTTGGAGCAGGTATTTAATCGTATTCAGTTGTTGTTCGTAAGCCGCTTTGCTATTGCTTAGTTGGGTGTACATGTTTTCGAGGTTCACGTTCACCCGGTCCATATCAATTTGTTTCCCGGTTCCGGCCTCTATGGTTACCCCGGTAATTTTCTTTAATCGTTCACTCCGATCGATATTGCTTTCAATCAATTTTTGTTGTTCGATGGTGGTCTGGGCAAGGGCATACATTTTAGCAACCTGAACGCCCACGTCTTCTCTCGACTTGCGGATGTTCAGATCGTATGTCTCATTTGCTTTTTTTGCCAGCTTCAGGGCGGTTATAGCAGTTTGGTTGTAAATAGTCTGACTGATGCTTAATACCTCAGTGGCACTGTACTGACTACCCATTGTAAATGGTATTTCTGTTCCCGGTGATCCTACAAGCGCTCCGTCGATCATTATTTTTTGCAACTTCACATTATCAGTGAAATTGGTTTTCAGATCGATCTTGGGATACAAGGATGCACTGGCTTCGTTCTTTTTTTCTTTTCCGATTTCTTTATCAATTTTAGCCGTTTGTACATTTACATTTTTCTCAACGGCCTGCTTCACGCAATCTTTTAGCGATAGTCTGATAGTCTTGGTCGATTGTGCAAAAGTCAACGGAATACATAGCAGACATATGGATACGGATAGAATGAGGTGTTTCATATTTATTACTTTAAAAATGTATTATTTCTGAATGCAAAATTATAACTGTGAAGGGGACAATTAATATAATAGCTATGCGAAGCGTCTTATTTAAGACCTGAATTGCATTTATTACAGCTTGAACAGTTTAGCGTTATAATCTGATAATGTACTGATTTTTCTTAAAACAAATTGTAGGAGAAGCCAAGATTGAAAAATGGTGTCATTGGTTGGGTGAATTTTACATTTTGCCCTCTGCGGTTTGTATTGTAAAGACCTCCTTTGATTAGCGCTGCTGCACCGGCACGGGCACTCAGATAGAAATGATGGTTTATGATATATTCATAAACGAGCTCGGGTTTTATACTTGTTTTATTGAAAAAGGATACTTTGGGCAAATCTTTCAGGCCCGATTCCAGATAAAAGTGTTCGCTTTCCATCGAAGCTCCTATAGAAAGGCGTTGATTATTGTTATACTGATAGCGCAGATAAGCTCTACTCGGCAATATGACATCAATACTCAGATTCTGATTGAATTGATGCCAATAGTTGATGATTGGCAATACCGGTGTTGTTTCGTAGAGTGTCATACCACACAGTCCTGCTCCAAAACTGGTAGTAGCTGATCGTTTAAATATCATTATAGCTGAAAATATACCTTGTACCTTTTCAAAACCTTTATTCCATCCGTCGCCCGATCCGGTAGCAACTAATATTAAAGGTTTATTTCCAATTTTTGTGCGGTAGGTTCCGGTAACTGTTCCTTCATAATAGTTATAACCCTCTTCATTTTTCGAAAATATAGCTGATTCGGTTTCATTTACATTATTGATTGTTTCAAATCGATAAGCATTAAAATGTCCATTAGCATAGAGCGAGAAGTTTTTCAGTAATACCACCGGAATAGTTGTTGAAAATTTTAGCGTGCTCACATCCCTGATTTTTCCGTTTTCTATCTCTTTTCCGTTTTGTTGCAGCGTGTAATCCTGAGACGGGGTTGTTTCCCAGTATAAGTTGAATGTACGAACTTCTGAGAAATTTCGGGCAACGTATCTTCGGCCTCCTTGTACTAAACTATCAGTTGTTGTTTGTGCTGTAACGGTTACTGTTGCTGTTGCAATTAATAGCATCATTAAATAGATTGTTATTTTTTTCATTGAGTTTTGTTGTTTGTTAAATAATCGAGTTTTGTCATTTTATGCGACAAAGATCATGTTTATTCACTCCTTAATCTGTCATAAATGGCTATTATTACATCCAAAAGGTCGGAATTGGATGTAATAAAAGAAATAAATAGGTATATTTGTAGAACTAAAGGTCGTTTATATGATAAATAAGATTAAGGATATAAAAGCTAAGACTATTTTGGATCATTCCTCTGCACATTCGTTATCGGATAATTTT
>JAATGT010000056.1 GCA_015654525.1 Bacteroidales bacterium | reverse complement strand
GAATACATTAAACGGCTATGCCTACGATTCTTTTAATAAAGATGCTTTGTTGCGTTTGGCGAAAGAGGAAGATGGTCGGATGGTCGTGCCCGGTGGCGGTTCATACAAGATGCTGGTAGTACCTGCTCAGCATCCGATGAATCCTGATGGAAAAGCTTATTCAAAGGAGGTCCAGGACAAAATTGCCGAATTGAAAAAAGCCGGAGTGATTGTACCTGAACTACCTTATCAATCCGATAATTTCTCGGCACTAGGGTTAGAACGGGATGTTATTGCTCCGAAAAATCTGGCATGGACACATCGTCAGGACGAGAAAGCTGATATTTATTTTATATCCAATCAGGAAAGCGCAGCCAGAACGGTGGATATTTCATTCCGTATCTCCGGGAAAACACCTCAGATACTGAATCCGGTTACAACTGAAATCAGTAATCCGGAGCAGTGGAAAGCAACAGGTAACCGAACAGAGATAAAACTTTCGTTGGATGCCAATCAATCCGTTTTTGTGGTATTCGAAAAAGACGTGAAACTGAATAATTCCGAAGCAAATCCATCAAAAACAGCTTCCGCTTCTCCGCTGTTAACCCACAACTGGAATGTGTCATTTGTAAGAAATAAACAAACTGTAAGCACCGACAAGCTGTTTGATTGGAGTAAAAGCGAAAATCCTCTGATCCGGTTTTATTCGGGAACGGCTGTTTACCAAACCACTTTCAACTGGAATGGAACAGATCAATCAACATCTCTGAATCTGGGTAAAGTGGATAATCTGGCCACTGTTTGTGTCAACGGCATCGACTGTGGAACAGTCTGGACTGCTCCTTATCAGGTTGATATTACCAAAACATTGAAAAAAGGAATCAACACACTCGAAATAGAGGTGACGAATACCTGGCAAATGCCATAAATGGTTCCGATAAAGGCACGCCGCCTTTTCCCGGTATCTGGACAGACGGTAAATACCGTTTGAAGGAAGATAAATTACTTGAATCGGGCTTAATCGGGCCGTTGATGATTATACAAAAATAGTTGCGTTTAGTCCGAAGGAATTAAGCGTGAATGAGCTTCGGTGTAACCAGCCGGCTGAAAGCCGAATATATGTCAGCCCGGGCTAACGGCCCGGGTATGAAAGATCAGAAATAGTATATGCGCCCTGAAAGGGCAGTATAAAAGATCAGGAAGGCGTTTCTGTTATATCGCCCCTTCAGGGCATAAATTGTATTTTTATTTTTACCCCAAGGCTTTGTCCTTTCAGGACGTTGCCATTGGGCTGAGATATAACTGGCTTACAGCCATAAGATCCTGTATTTATCAAAAGAAAATTTATTGGTACGATAGGTGGCTGTTATGCCGTCAGATAAGACCGATTCTCTGATCATCCCTTTGTCGGAATTGAACAGAGAACGATAAAATGAACACAAAACATACATAATAATATGAACCGAATTAAACTAACCACCATTCTTCTTTTTACGTTGATCCTGGCTCACGCCGAAATCAAACTTCCCGCTATTTTTTCCGATAATATGCTGTTGCAGCAAAATACGCAGGTGAATCTGTGGGGAAAAGCGGAGGCCAACAAAACTGTTAGTATCAAAGCTTCGTGGAGCAAAGTTGCGGTTAAAACCACAGCTGATGCCAATGGAAACTGGAAAGCCAAATTAGCGACTCCCAAAGTAGACGGCAAGACATACACATTGACTTTGAGTGATGGAAAATCATTGACTCTGAATAATCTTATTTTAGGTGAACTGTGGCTTTGCTCCGGTCAGAGTAATATGGAAATGCCTATGAAGGGTTTCAAAAATCAGGGCGTGGAAGGAGCCAATATGGATATTCTGAAAAGCACGAATCCGAACCTGCGCTTATTCACCGTAAAGCGTAACTCCACTATTCAGGCACAAACCGATGTGACCGGACAATGGCAGGAAGCTTCACCTGAAACGGTAAAAGAATTCAGTGCAACGGGTTATTATTTCGGACGCTTGCTGAATCAGATGATCAATGTTCCGGTAGGGTTAGTGCTTAGTTCGTGGGGTGGTTCCAGTGTGGAAGCCTGGATGACCGAAGATATGTTGCGTGCATTTCCGTTGGTGAAAATTCCGAAAAAAGAAGCTGACATCAAGGAGAAAAACCGTACGCCAACGACGCTTTATCAGGCTATGATCAATCCGATTGCCGGGCTAACCATCAAAGGTGTGATCTGGTATCAGGGTGAAACGAACTACGATCGTGCCGACTCTTACGCTGCTATGTTCAGCACCATGGTAGCCGGATGGCGAAAGAATTGGGCACAAACCGACACGATTCCATTTTATTATTGTCAGATTGCACCTTACGATTATTCGCTTATTACCGAAAAAGGAAAAGAAGTTATTAATTCTGCATATCTTCGTGAAGCACAACTGAAAGCCGAAGCAATGATACCCAAGTCGGGTATGGCGGTATTGATGGATGCTGGTTACAAAGGTGGTATTCATCCTTTCAAGAAACAGATTCCCGGAGAACGCCTGGCTTTGCTGGCTTTGACAAAAACATATGGACTGAAAGGTGTTGCTTCTGAAAGTCCGGTTTATAAAAATATTGAAATACAGGGCGACACGGTGATAGTCAATTTTGAGCGTGCACCTATGTGGATTTCGGCTAAGAACTTTGAATCGAAACTGTTTACGGTGGCCGGTGCCGATAAGGTCTTCCATCCGGCTAAGGCGTGGATTGTGCGCAGCAAAATGTACGTAAAGAGTGAAGATGTGAAGAAACCGGTAGCGGTACGCTATGCTTTTGAAAACTATGCAGAAGGTGATTTGTTCAGCACCGAAGGCTTGCCTGTGTCAAGTTTCAGAAGTGATAACTGGTGACCCCTAAGACTCTAATTCCTAAGACCCCCGGCCCCTAAAGGGGAGCATGATTACTTCCGTCTATTTAAATCAAAGATTATGAATAAGAGAAATATACAAGACAAAACTAACTTCTGTTCCTCTTTAGGGGTTAGGGGTCTTATTCCCCTTCAGGGGCTAGGGGTTCTTTTATTGTTTCTTTTATTGTGTTCCTTTTCCGAACCCGATTATACCTGGACTTCCCCTTCGCGTAATTCCTCCGAATCCATGCCTTGCGGAGGTGGCGATATTGGTATGAATGTGTGGGTAGAGAATGGTGATCTGTTGTTTTATGTAAGTAGGAGCGGGGCTTTCGATGAAAACAATACCCTGCTTAAACAAGGTCGTTTTCGGGTGCGACTTTCGCCCAATCCGTTCCTCAATGCTACCGATTTTCGACAGGAACTGAAACTCAATGACGGTTATGTACTGGTCTCGGCCAATGGAACTACCGTGCAGCTTTGGGCGGATGTTTTCAAACCGATCATTCATCTTGAAATTAAAAGCGGAAAAAATATTGCTTCCGAGGTCCGTTACGAAAGCTGGCGTTATGCCGACCGCCTGATTCGCAAAGGTGAAGGTCAGCAGAACTCTTATAAGTGGGCACCTCCCAAAGGATTGCTTACAACGAAAGATTCTATTACAGCCTCCGGAAATTCAGTTACTTTTTATCACCGTAATCCTGCCCAAACGATTTTTGATATTGCTGTAGCGCAGCAGGGGTTGGAAAGCGTAAAAGCGCAACTTTATAACCCCATTGCCAACCTGACTTCGGGAGGTAAAATGTGGAGCGATAATCTCCTTTTTGCCGGAACG
>JAATGT010000351.1 GCA_015654525.1 Bacteroidales bacterium | reverse complement strand
CAGAACGTGGAATAGCGGAGCGAGGTACGAGTGAGCATATGCCGCGAAATGCTGTTGGCTTTTCTTGTGAGCCGTCTTATCTTAGTGGAACTAAAAACCGTACGGAAAAACTTTTACTAACTATAACATACTATAATAAACAATGACTATAAATTGTATTACAAGGAAAATATCCAAGTAAATATTGACTAATATTATTCTTAAAAACCACAAAATGTCTTTTACGTGATCACCGCTTTTTTAGTTTCATTTTTGCTTTTCTGGCTTTTGGTTTGGTAATCGTAGTCACGGGAACTTGATAGGATTTCATGAATGCAGGATTTACCGTGTATATTGAGTCCATCCAATAGGTAAAACGCGGCATCATCTTTTGTGTAAAGGAATGTTTGATGGTGAGTTCTCTTGATGCATAATAATTGTCTAAAGCATACCAACCCAATACAACGGTAGATGCCATGAATAGAAAAAGCACTAAGAGCCATTTCCAATCTTTAAAGGAATGCTCATATTGTATTTTCTGCTTTACAGGATTTTTCAATTGTTGCATATTACGTTCTAAAGAAAGCTTAAGCTGTTCAAACAAATCGGATTTGTCTGAGCCATTATTTTGGAATTGCTTTTTAAATGCCATATCCATAATAGAATGTAGCCGTTCTATCTTTTTAGGCAGTATTCTAAGACTATAAGATAGGGAATCGGAGATATCGTTTTGTTCTTTTGGAACATTTGCTTTTTCCACCAAAATCTTGGTTTCCTGTACTTCTTTTACCAAATCTTTTAATACGAGTTCTACTTCGGAAAGGTTCATAGTTTAAGGTTATTAAATGTTTTATAGAGATAATTTTCGTCTTCTTTTTTCTTTCAATTTTTTTTGCTCTTCTGTTTCATCCAACTGCATGGCACCAAAATAAACGGCGTCTATATCTGTTCTAAGCGGACTCATTAGTAAATCAATTAAGGCGATAGTAACTGCTTCAACAGTTGATATATTATTTGCTTTAGATAAATAAGGTTCTTCATTATGCATTAATCTTGCTTTGTTACTCAAGGAGGATGTATGAGAGATGTCATTAGTTTGTCCAGTTGCCAAAGCGATATTTCTCTCCAATTGCTGGAACTGTGAAGTACTCATTGGAACTTTCTGTCGCAGCTTATTAAAAGCAATGATCTTTTCAATTTTAGAAAGACTCAATCCTAAGGAACTTGCTTTAAAATAAATTCCGGAGAACTTTTGTACAATTCCAAGTCCTCTTCCTTTATGCAAACTATAGCCTGCTTTCTGCATTTTGGTGATGAAATCCAGCATGGATACTGTACCAATCAAAGATTGCCTGATATCCATTCTTGCCTGTTGCTGTCGGTTGTTCCATCGCTGAGTTTTTCCCATTGTATAGTGTATTCTCTCCTGTTGATCTTTCCATTTGTCCGGTGTCTTGACCTGTTTCAGATCAAATAACCATTCACATTTACGGGCAATAGACATCAATCTTTTTTTGGATTGAAAGATATTGACTGCTTCTTTTCCGTCTATTGGCGGACGGACGATGATGGCATGATAATGTTCTTTGTTGATGGGACTTTCGTGTTTACACAGTAAAAACATGTTCTCATCTAGTTTGAATTCCTGCATAATCATTGCCGCCAATCGCAGCTCTTGATCCGAATTTAAAGATTCCCCATCACTCAGAGAGAATATGGCATGAAAGAGTGGCTGACTGCATCTGTTGTTATTAAACTCTAATACCATATTGATCTGCTGTATCAATTCATTTGTTCGATTGCCAACCAAAGCATTCTGAAAAACAATTGTTGCTTTTTCTTCCGGATGTTTGAGCCCGTTTTCCCGAAGCACATATGCAATCATGTTGGAAACAGAAGACGCTTTTGCGGTGGTTTGTTTGGCGATCATAACGGTAATTTTAAAAGATGAACCCTTATTAATACATAAGAAATCTGTGGTTATTGCAGTGTGTTTTTTATTTCACCCGCCAGCAGAAGAATTTTTTCACCATAGTTTCTGAGTTCATTTTCTGAGATACGCTGAATCTTTCCCTGATGTAAATGGCGAACCAATTGATTAAAATTGGAAGAGGTGAGTGTTAACGCCAATACCACTTTGGATACAGACTGCGGTATTGTTTTACGATACATTTTAATCTCCACTTTGCTGGCTGCTTCAATCAAAAAATGAGAAATGGGCAATTCGCAAGTTTTTGCTTTTTCGTATATAAATGCATATTCAGCTGGTGTGACTAATATGTTCAAACGACGTGTCTTGCTTTTCATGTACTTTGGTTTGAAAGGTGGATAAATGACGAATGTGATAGACATGAGAGAATGTACAATTTGGGTATCGGATGAGTATGCCCAACCTGCTTGCTATAGAAAATCAAAGGCTCTTGCGTCCTAGTTTTTGGGTACTGAAAACGGAGTGTATTTCTCATGCCTACTACTGGATAATTGACCACATATTTTGGTGTCCTTTTGGACTGTAAGGCTTTTATATACTTTACAGCTTATCTTTGTGAGCAAGAGAAATCAGTCTGGGCATATCTTCCTCCAAGAATTTTTTTCTGTCGATAAATACACGTCCTCTGGGACAAAATTGTTTGGAATTTATGAGTCCCAATTTACGTTTTTTGATAACGGTCTGCACCGAATAATGCAGCATTTCGGCAATTT
>JAATGT010000121.1 GCA_015654525.1 Bacteroidales bacterium | reverse complement strand
GGGTCGGGTTATCGATCTTTTTTTTCATTCTGCAAAGATAAACTTTTAACTAGTATCCCCCAAGAATATAAACTGATCCATAAAGTGCTTGATCCTGTTTTTTGGAAAGGCGAAGAGCATTGGACGCGGGGACGAAGTGATTTTGGAGGACCTACCATTAGTTATACTCTGTTGCTGAAAGATGAAAAGGAATAATGGGGGGATATCTCGCTTATTGGACAACCCCTCTTTCAATATATTATTTGCCGATACAGAAAATGTAACTTGTGTTATAACAGTATTCTACGTGTGTTGAGGTACAAATAGTGTATAATATCATTGAAACATTGTCATTTTATGCATATTGTGATCTTGAACTTTATACCATAGTTATTTAAAAAATACACCTGTGATAATATAGTTTGGGGACTTTCAAAATATTCTCTTAGATATAATATCTAGCTTCTTCTGATTTCGTTTAGTTTCTGCATGAAGATCTTGTTTGCGCGAGTGGTATGTATATCGTATCTTGTTTGCATGTTTATCAGCATCTCAGCTTCCAATCCTAAAGTTGCTTCAACCCGCAATGCAAATTCCACGTTTACAGGACGCTTTAAATTCAATATCCCATTTAAAACAAAGTAGGAAACGCCCATTTGTGTAGAAAGTTTACGTTTAGAGATATTTAAAAATTCAATTTCATCTTTTAAAACTTCTCCCGGGTGTGTGGGCGAAAAGGGTATTATGTTATTGGCAAAAGTTTTCATATTTGTAACTATTGTATCAGATTATACCTTGCTTTAATATCATCCCATTCTGCCGATAATGCTTCATTCATTCTATGATATGTCGCATCATCTAACAGAATATTGCTCCATGCTAGATTTGATTCGTAGACCAAGAGATTCTTGACGATTTCAGCATGAAATTTAGTTTCACTTAGTTCTTCAGCCTTATCAAAAATACTCCTATAATTATCACAAACTGACTTTGAACAACAATACAATACTTCCGTCTTGTATAATCGAGAAATAAGGGTGAATGGTATACTCAGTTGCAAAATTAGAATCAATATCTTATCATATCCACACACGGCTAAAAGAAAAAACGATATTGAAATAACTCCAGCCTTAATGCGTTCTTTATTAATGTATTCCTTTAAAATATTGTAAGTAAAGAAAGAACTTTCATAGTTATTTATACCAACTTTTTTAAAACCAAAATCTGTATCGTCATTCGTATAATAATCTTTTGATTTTTTTTCAGACAAGCGAGTGCCAAATGAATTGTCAATGAGATCAAGGCGCCTTAAGTTTTCAGCATTACGATAGATATAATCAACTAATATTCCAAGAAAAAATATAGCTACAATTAAAATCGCATTGGCGGTTTCTATGTTGGACGCGATTTTTTCATCCATAGTTGGAATTTTTTTAAAAATAAAACCTACTACAAGCAAGAATGTTGAAATATATAAAAAATAACTATTAAATTTGTCAAGCTGTTTAGCTCTTTTAAAATCTCTTTTAAAAGGTACGATATTATTCATATTCGTTAATATTTATGTGTGGAACTTCAGGACCAATCCATTCACCAGACTGTAACCAATATTCATGAAAGTAAATCCAAGCTACAGTCCATTGCAGAATTTCATTGGCTATAAGTTTTTTACCATGCCAGTTGAAATTTTTAGGGTGGTACAAACATAGGCTACCATCTGCGTGTACATGCTTTGCATCCTCAACTAACTCTGGAGAAATGACATGAACTAAGGGTCTTAAACTGCCCCTATACTCTACAGATACTTTATAAATTGGCAATTCGGGCTTTATAAGTAACTCACCAATAAATGTAAGTTTATCACCCTTATAGGTGCAACGAAATTGTGGAAATTTCATTTTCATTGCACCTATTTGGATTTGAATATTTGGCATTTGATTTTTAAAGTATTTTCCCATAAAAACCCTTTGAAGCCGCTAAAACTGTACCAGACGCAGTTGATAAACCAGTTGCAGCATGGTGCTTTAATGTGCCATTTGAAAGTGATTCAGAGAAACTCTTAGCCTCATCTTTATCCAAGACCGGAAATTCCTTGCCGAAAATATCTTTCCAAATCTTCTTGGCTTCAGCGATCTTCTTTTCATCGTTCAACTTCTTCGCTTCGTTCAGTTTATCTTTTACTGCCCTTATCTTTGATTTGACCTTATCGTACTCATCGTAAGATTTAAACTTACCAGAGCTAAGGAAACCTTCAGCATGATTAAACCACAAACGAATTCCTTCTTCGTAATTCGTAAAGTCATACAAATTGAATGTATTGATTGCAACTTCTTCAACATGGAACGAAGGAATATTTTGCTTATTTTCGCGCTTCCAGTATTTTACAGCTTTAACTACATTCTTCACTCTGTATGAACGTCTTTTGTGTACATCAGACAAACTTTTGGAGTGTGTTTTTGGGTCAGTAAAAATCCAACCATCCAAAGCCTCATTTGGTATATATAAGGCACCAGACTTTCTTAATGAAGGCAGGACGTCAAAATTTTTATCTGATAAAACTACAGTAACACACGGCCTGTCTTGTTTTACCTTATCTTTATAGTCAGCCAAACCATTCAGATAATTTTTAAAATTAGTTAGAACGGTTTGAGGTTTTGGATCAACTCCATTTATACAATATTCAGACTCGTCAATTACAGCGAATAAATCAACATCATCGAGAGGTCTGATAATAGTATCACGCTCATAGGAGCCATTCAAAAAGACTTCCTTTACAGAAAGCTCGCTTTCTTTTTTGGTGAGGCTCGTTTTTAAATTTTCAAACGAAGCCTCAATGTTTGCTTCCTGTCTATCTGTGACAGAAATATTTTCAATTAAATCATTAATACTTTGCAAAAGTGTACTCATAAGCATTTTTTTAGTTGTAAAATAAAATTAGTTACAAGGTTTTTGACGAGAACCTGTAAAAACTCGTTCATTAACTCTATTTGCGTTTCGACGCACGTTGAGATAATGCACTACCGGCTACACTTTTACTCGTTTTGCTATAACGGTCGTCTTGCAAAATTTTAGAAGCTTCTGTAGCTACCTTTTTGGAAGTTACTTTATTTCCCATATTACTAAGTTTTGTATCTGATTTACTATCGGTTCAGATATCACCTTCTGTACTTTTCAGCTACAGATTGCGGAGTAGAAGTATTAATATATATGAAAAAAACATTAAACGGCACTAATTTTACAACTTATTGCACTACTTTTGCACAACTTTTTGAAGAAAGTATTGTTTCATGTATATCAGGTTGTTTACTACTATAATCAACCAAAGTCAAAGACAAAATAACGCCATACATCGAATTTGACTCCTCAGAATGCATCAATAATTATGCCAAGGTGTGCTATATGTAAATTTGACAGTAAATGTCAGATTTATTTTCGTGCCTTGTAATAAATAATATGACAAAAGCTGACAGAGAGACCGCGGATCAGTCCGAATTCTTGGGGGAATGTTAAATCTGTTTTTTTTTATGCATAAATTTTAGCGATTCTAAAAAGGAAAAATTTCATATCCGTCACTCCTCTGAATGAAGCTCTGAAGAATTTGAGTTTAGCATTAAATGAT
>JAATGT010000235.1 GCA_015654525.1 Bacteroidales bacterium | reverse complement strand
TTTTTTATTAATGCACTACGAGTTATATAAGTAGAAGAATATAATATCTTGCTCTCAAAGAAGAATAGACCACATATGGAACATCAGACATTATAAGTAAGTAATAATATTTAATGATCTTTTTTCTGAAAGTAAAATTCAGATAAATAGTCTTGTAACTCGTAACTATTACTACTTATTTATCCAAGTACTTAGATTTAAAAAGATATTATTAAAAATATCGATTGCATCAACAACCTAATATTGATTGTCTCGATAGCCTAAGTGAGCACCGATCGAAAGCCTAATGTTGATCAATGTTGTGTTCTAACACTGAATGGCTTATTATCATAATGTATAACTGGTTTCTCATTTTATGAAAAGGGACCTGACTTACTAATAAGATCAAGTCCCCATTAAAGAAAAACTAATACACTACCTTTTATTTATTTTCGTCTTTATACAATTTTGCTACCTGACCATCAGTTAAAGCTATATTATACACTTTTAGTTCATCCATTGAGCCAATAAAACTGTCCCAATTTGCAGGAGTATGCGCCCATGTCCATGTCCATGCATTAGCTTCAGTATAAGTCGTACATGCACCAATCATCAATGGCAATACAGTAGCATAAGAGCTTATTGTTCCTGTCAATAATGGTTTGGTTTCAGCAGTCCATGTCATTTTATTTACCCCATTTACATAGAACGATAATGTTCCGGCAGATAAATCCAAACTAACTACTAGGTGAGTCCATGTTTTATTCGGAGCAGATAGGTCTAATTGATCGTCAGCATCTGTAATACCTGCAGCGGTTGAAACTGTGAAAAATGGTTTATTTGCAGTTTGTAGATTCAATTTCCATGAATTCCAATAATTGTAAGATATTATATAGTTACCAGCTCTTGTTGAATCTGGATTTACCCAAACTGAAATTGATAATTTGGTTCCTTGTAGCGCACTAGCTATATAATTACTAATTTCAAGATGCGATCCATTGCTGAAATACATAGCCTTACCCACTTTACCTGTAACAAAACTTGGCAAATTAGTGGCTGTTCCAAAAATTTCAGAAGGTCCTTTTGCTAACACAGCCGTCCAATTATAAGTGCCTGTCGTTGTTAATTGTGTTCCAGTTCCCTCATCGAAACTTAAACCAAATAAAAGAGCACTAGAAGGAATTGCTCCATAAGCAGCAGCCAAAAAGGTAGTTTTTGCAGCTCTTAAGTTTATCACCAGATTGTCAACCGCTGTTTGTGTAATAGTAGTAACCAAAGCCGCTGTTTTTGCATTCGTCAATACTGTTTGAAATGCCGTAATAGAGGCTGCAGGATAATCGGTTGCTACTGTTGTACTGGACAAAAGCGTTGTGCAAGAGTCAACCAAAGCGGTTAATTTTGTTTGGTCTGCGGTTGTCACAGAATCATTCGATTTACTACAGGCTGTAAATACAACTGCAATAAATGCGATTGATACACATGCAATAAATGCATTTTTAAAAAGATTTGTTTTCATGATTGTATTAATTAGAGTTTGTTAAATTGAGATTTGTTTTTGAATTATTGTAATGCTTTGTTGGTGTCCAGTTCCGATTGAGGAATAGGAAAATAAAAGCGAGGTGATGTCCATTTCAAATCAGAGCCCAAGGCTGCTTCAGCTATTGTTTGTCCCCAACGCATAAGGTCAAAGAAGCGATGAAATTCGAAACCAAGTTCCTTCCGGCGTTCATTCTGAATGAGAGTTCGCATAGCATCTTGTGTAGTAACCGTGGTTGCTGTTAAATTTGCCCTGCTCCGCACTTTATTTACTTCAAATGCTGCCTTATTGACGGCACTGTCTCCTCCGACTTCATTTAATGCTTCAGCTTTCATCAACAAAACATCTGCGTACCGAATGACATGATATGGAACTGTTGATTCACTTTTAGTTGTCCCAGTTGCCATATCTTCATCATATTTCTTTACTAAATAACCGGTTGCAGTGGACCATGAGGAGGAAAACGTAGTATTGTTAAACCAAGGTTGCCCATCTCTACCAATAGAAGCGTCCAAACGTGGATCAACCGTTCCACTTGTAGTTGTTTCGGTGAAAGCATCCACATAACTTTGTGTTGGTGCATTAAAATAATAGCCTCCTTCAATCGATGGAGAAAACCATACATTTAAGTTATTACCCAAAACAGCTGCTGTACTATTGATGTAGCGAATACCAAATATAACTTCTACGCTATCTTCGGCTCCAGCCTTGAATAAATTAGCGTAATTGCTTAATAATTTATATTGCTGCAGGTTTTCTAAAGTTTGAATATTTGTAAGACAATTACCGTACTTTTGTTGATAAAGGTCCACCTTAGCCAATAAAGCATAAGCAGCACCTTTCGTCACCCTGCCTACTTCTGTGGTGTATGAAACAGGAAGAACAGCTATGGCTTCGGTTAAATCCTTCTCAATTTGAGTATAAATAGCACTAGTTTCACTTAAAGGCACATTGATAGTAGCAGAAGTAAGTTGTGGTGCTACTTTCAACGGCACTTTACCAAAAATGTTTACCAGATTGAAATAGGAATAAGCCCGTAAAAATTTTGCTTCACCTACCAACCTGTTACGCAAAGTCACATCAATATCCATAGGGGCAACATAGGTAATAACGTTATTTGCTCGTGATATAGTTTCATATGTTGATGTCCAATAAGTACTTAACACCCCATTATCTGATGTCGCAGAAAAATCGTTGATTGCATTAATATCAGACTGATCACCTGAGTTTCCTCCTTTCACTGCATCATCGGATGCTACATCACCAAATATCCACAGCGTATTGCCATACAACGAATTATATATTCCGGTTACAGCCATAGTTGCATTTTCGGCTGAAGTATAATAGTTCTCGGAAGTATAACTACCCTTTAAGTCAGATGTCAAAAAGTCGGAGCAAGAGCTAAATAAGCTGAGAAGTACGACTACGATTATATAAAATATTCTTTTCATGATTGTTTCCGTTTTTTAATAATTGAAGATGTCCTTTATCCTTTTGTAGAAATCTACACTCAGTAAAGTATTCAATTATGAATTAATTAAAAGGTTATGTTCAGACCAAAAGTATAACATTTAGCTACAGGATACGTTCCCCAGTCAATTCCGTTAGCCAAATCTCCTTCACTGGAAGAATTGGTACTGACTGTCATCTCTGGATCAAGTCCCGAGTATTTTGTAAACGTGAGCAGATTTGTAGCAGCGATATAAAAGCGAATCGTTTCTATTTTTATTTTTTTTGTATTTGGAATTGTATAGCCTAATTGTATATTTTTCAAACGCACATAAGAGCCATCTTCTAAAAATCGAGAAGAAGCTCTCACATTATTCGTTGATGCCGACCAAGAAGCACGAGGTTGAGTATTGGAAGTTCCTTCACCAGTCCAATGCTCGGTATAATAGCGTTCGGTAACATTAAAGCCACGATAAAAACCTTCAATATCCTCGTTTACCTGTGAATATATTTTTTGTCCAAAAGCTCCTTGGAAAAATAAAGTCATATCAAAACCTTTATAATTTTCCGAAAGATTAAGACCTGCCGTAAATTTGGGTATTGCACTACCCATATACACGCGATCTTTTGAATCAATTACCCCATCATTATTTTGATCTACATACTTCACATCGCCGGGTTGTATGTTTTTCCCCTGATAAGCCGAAGTCAGGATTTCCGTTTCATTTTGAAATATTCCGGCCATTTGGTACAAATAAAACGAACCAACTGCATGTCCAACATCTGTTTTTGTTGCATAAATTCCAGTACCAACGCGTCCTCCTAAAATCGGAGCATCCAATGCCAATACTTCATTGTGTAGGAATCCACCATTTAATGAAATATTAAATCCA
>JAATGT010000336.1 GCA_015654525.1 Bacteroidales bacterium | reverse complement strand
TTTTTTTCGACTTTGCAAAATTAATTCTGTAAGTTTGCACCCTAAATTAGCTCACATGAAAATCCTGCTCGTCACCCCACCACTTACACAACTCAATACACCCTATCCTGCCACCTGTCAGTTGCTGGGCTTCTTACGTTCGAAGAATATTGAAGCAGAACAAATGGATTTGAGCATAGAGCTTATCGAAGCACTTTTTAAGAGACAGAAACTGGCTGAGATATTCGAGGCGGCTTCAACCATGAAACTGTCAAAACAAAATAGAATCATGCTTCAGCAAGCTGATTTTTACACAAAAACTATTGAGTCGGTTATGCATTTTCTGAGTGAGCATGACAGTTCACTGGCTACCCGTTTTTCCAATCTTGACTTTTGGCCAAAAAGCAAACGCTTCCCTTCGGATGACGATCTTGAATGGGCTTTCGGGCTCATCGGCAATCACGATCGCGCAACGCATCTCTGCACCCTTTTTCTGAAAGACATTTCTGACTTTATAAACCAAAACATTGATCCGCATTTTGAGCTTATCCGCTATGCCGAGTCACTGTGCCTGCGTCTGCCTGAGTTTAACCCATTACAAGCTGAACTACAGAAACCACTTTCGCCTATCGACAAACTGATGCTGGATATATTTGCAAGTAAAATTGCAAAAAGCAAACCCGATATAGTAGGATTTTCGGTTCCATTTCCCGGAAATTTGTATAGTGCATTGCGATGCGCCCAGTGGCTTCGCCAGGAACTCCCCCAAATAAAAATAATAATGGGAGGTGGCTATGTAAATACCGAACTGCGACAACTCTCCGACCCTACAATTTTTGATTATATCGATTACCTGACTTTCGACGACGGTGAGTTACCCTTACTAAGACTCATGACGGACGGAGAACTAATACGAACTCTTTATCGAAACAACTTCGGTGAGATTGTCCGCGAAAACTTCAACAGTAAAGAAAATCTGAAATTCTCCGAAACCGGAACACCCGACTACGACGGATTGATCAACAACCATTATATTAATCTCATCGAGCTCACCAACCCGATGCATGCCCTATGGAGCAACGGACGTTGGAATAAAATGATGCTGGCACATGGTTGTTACTGGGGTAAATGCGCATTCTGCGACGGCTCATTGGATTATATTTTACGATATGAAGCTGCACCTATTGAACTGATTGTAGACCGGATGGAGACTATCATGCTGCAGACTGGGCAGTCCGGATTTCATTTTGTAGACGAAGCAGCCCCCCCTGCCCTACTCCGCAAACTGGCAGAAGAAATACTGCGGAGACAACTTATTGTGAGTTACTGGACCAATGTGCGCTTCGAAAAATCATTTACACCCGAGCTGTGCTACCTGCTGGCTCAATCGGGTTGTATAGCTGTATCCGGCGGACTGGAAGTGGCTTCACCTCGTATTCTTAAGCTAATCAATAAAGGTATTACCATCGATACTGCACGCGAAAGCATGAAAAGCCTGGCCGAAGCCGGCATTATGACACATGCTTATCTGATGTATGGTTTTCCAACCGAAACTGCGCAAGAAACTGTTGAGTCTTTGGAAGTGGTGCGTGGATTATTTGAAAATGGCTGGATACAATCCGCCTTCTGGCATCGGTACGCTATGACTATTCATAGTCCTTCAGGTCGACAACCCGAAAGCGTCGGTGCACAATCGCTCCAAACTGAGCCTAATCCGTTTTCCAATAACGAAATTCCGTTTAGCACACCGCATGAAATCGATCTCGATTACTACGGTCGCGGTCTGAATCTTGCCACCTATAATTATATGCAAGGGACAGGTTATGATGTAGACGTAAACAAATGGTTCAAGTAAATTTGTAACCGTGTTACATACCAAGCTGGCAGAAACAATCCTCCGATAGGAGTTTATTCATACCGGATTATCTTGGCAGGTGTTATTTTAGTGATTAGGTAAGACGGTCCAATCATCATCAGTAGCGAAGCTAAAAGCGTACCGACATTCAGTAACACTATATACAACCAGTTGAATGAGACAGGGACTGTAGCTACATAATAGGCTTGCGGATCGAGTGGAACAACGCCTGTAAAATATTGAATAGCACACAAAGAAAGTCCAATTACATTTCCCCACAGCATACCTTTGGCAATAAGGAAAAAGGAATGGTATAAAAAGATCTTGCGCACCGACCAGTCAGTAGCCCCCAGCGATTTCAGAATTCCAATCATGTTGGTGCGTTCCAGAATAAGGATGAGCAAACCTGAAATCATATTAAAGCCAGCAACGGCAAGCATTAATATTAAGATTACCCAAACATTCGTATCCAACAGCTGGAGCCAACTGAAAATTTGCGGATTAATTTGTTTTATAGTCTGCGCTGTATAAGCATTTCCCTGTTTCGTAAATTTATTAGCCGTGGCATCGTACACAGCATCTCCTACCTGGTCAAGTTTATCGAAATCATTAATCAACACCTCTACACCGCTAAACGAATCAGCCGACCAGTTGTTTAAAGCCTGTACCTGACGCATATCAGCCAAAATGAAGAGTTTATCGTATTCAATAAAGTTTGTAGAGTAGATACCTACAATTTTAAACTTACGTGCCCGAACCTGATCTTGTATAAAGTAGGTAAAAAAGCTATCACCCAGTTTTAGTCCTAGTAAATTGGCCAGATACTTCGACAACACGACCTTGTTGCTTGGCGTATCGCCGGACACATCCAGTATTTGCCCTTCAATCAGATTGGATTTGAAGAACTTCCAGTCAAAGTCTTTGTCAATACCTTTGACAACTATCCCCTGAAATTCATTATCCGTTTTGATAATACCCGGTTTAGTGGCAAAACGTTGCACATGTTTTACTCCATCTATCGACGAAATTTTGTTCATCAAAGCTTTGTCGGCCTTGATCGGATTCATTTCGTAAGTATTATTATTATCGAAATTGGTTATCTGTATATGCCCTCCAAAACCAATGGTTTTATTTCTAATCTCGTTTTTAAAGCCTATAACTACTGCTACCGAAATCAACATCACAGCCAATCCCAAGGCAATGCCAATGGTGGCTATACGAACGGCAGGACGAGAAACATTCTTCTTTCCTTGCTGAAAATGGATACGTTTAGCTATAAAATATTCTAGAGACACAAACAATATAGATTACACAAATTTATTACAAATTACACGAATTGAAACGCAAAGCTTACTTGCGCATCATCACATCAACAAATCACCACATCACCACATCATCACATCAAATCGTTCGTCCCGGATAGGCTTGTAAAGCTTTGCCAAGTACAATTAATGCATGTTTCAGATCTTCTTTATCCAACACATAAGCTATACGAACTTCATCTTTTCCAAGTCCCTCCACCGTATAAAAGCCCGAAGCCGGAGCCATCATTACGGTGTAACCTTCGTATTCGAAGTCGGAAAGCAACCAAGCACAAAATTTATCGGCATCATCTACAGGCAAACGCGCTACAGTGTAAAATGCTCCCATTGGAATGGGGGAATACACACCCGGAATACGGTTTAACCCATCGATAAGAAACTTACGACGTTCCACATACTCATTATACATTTCGAGCATATATTCCGACGATGTATTCATAGCTGCTTCCGAGGCTATTTGTCCCAACAAGGGTGGACTCAGGCGTGCCTGACAGAATTTTATTACGTTTTTTCGTACTTCTTTATTTTTTGTTACTAACGCACCGATTCTAACACCGGTCATACTGTAACGTTTAGAAACCGAATCAATCAGCACCACATTTTCTTCGATGCCATCCAGATGAAATGCCGAAATATAAGGAGCACCAGTGTAGCAGAACTCGCGATATACTTCATCGGAGAAAAGATACAAATCATATTTCTTCACCAGATCACGAATCTTATTCATTTCCGAGCGGGTATATAAATAACCGGTCGGATTATTGGGATTGCAAATAAGTATTCCTTTGGTTTTGGGCGTAATCAGTTCCTCAAATTTCTCCACCGATGGCAAGGCAAATCCTTCTTCGATAGATGAAACCACCGGACGCACAATAGCCCCAGCAGCAATAGCAAAAGCAGTGTAGTTGGCATAAGCAGGTTCTGGAACAATAATTTCATCGCCCGGATCGAGACAGCTCATAAAGGCAAAGTTCACCGCTTCCGATCCGCCGGAAGTCACGATGATGTCTTCTTCTGTGACATCAATATTGAATGTATGATAATAGGCTGCTAGTTTTGTTCTCAGGCTTTTAATACCATCACTTGGGCTATATTCGAGAACAGTTCGATCGATATTGCGAATCGCATCCAACGCGACTTGCGGTGTTTTTAAATCGGGCTGACCGATATTCAGGTGATACACTTTGATACCCCGTGCTTTGGCTTTATCGGCCAGCGGTACCAGTTTACGAATAGGAGATTCGGGCATTGCCTGTCCCCGTTGCGAAGTGTGTGGCATATTTTCAGTTTTCAATTATCAGTCAACAGTTATCAGCATTAATTATAAAAAAACGCTTTGCATGATCGGCTGAAATACATATTATTAATAATGGCTGCAAAATTAGCGAAATTTACCCGAGAAAAAAAGAGATTTGATTACAAGTTGGAAGTTAGTGAGTAGTCAGCGGTAAACGGCAAGCAGTAAGTGGTAAGCGATAAGTGATGAGAATTCAATAGAGAATTGACATCAGCAACATGAATCAACATGAACAGTCATGAGTTTATAGTCAATATTTTCAGTCTTACTGCTTACCGCTTGCCACTTACTGCTGACACCTACTTCAAGTCCACCATTATCTTCAAGTTTAGCTGGCGACCGGTCAGATAATTGGGCACAGCCATTTTCTGATTATAAACATCGGTAACCCAATAGTAGGAATTGACATTTTTTATATCCAGCAGATTGAATACTTCCACATTCAGCCAGATGTTTTTCACATGCTTTAGCCACGACTTATTCATGCCTTTATCCACTCCACTAACCAACACACGCGATGCACCAATGTCCACACGCCGATAAGCCGGCGCGCGAAATGCCGAGCGATATTGTATGCTTTGAGGAGGCCCGAACGGCAACCCGTCCGACCAGATAAACTTTAGCTGCATTTTATACTTCGGATTATCGGGCAAATAATCCTGAAACAACATAGAGAAAGCATATCGCTGCTCACTCGGGCTTGGAACCCAACCCGGATATACGGTTTTGGATGTTAGTATTTTTCCGTTCGCATCATAAGTATGGCTCAAATACGAATCGCCAACAATATCCTGCTTCGCATTCATCAACGACAGGTTGATCCATGAATCGGCGCCGGGAACCAACTCTCCGTAAAGTTTGAAATCCATTCCCGCCGTATATGCCTTTGCATCATTTTTGCCCGAATAAACAATTTGTACATTATCTACAGAATATGAAATAACGCGGTCGGCCAGTTTCAGGTAAGCTTCGGTGGTAAATTTAAAAGGCCGTCCCCAGGCACGGAAATAACGATCGGCACCCAACACAAAGTGCAGCGATCGCTGAGCTTTGATATGATTGTTTAGCTTGACAGTGACATTTCCCAACGCATCGGTTACCGTGTCACGTATTTCTTTGTAAAAAGGT
Source organism: Bacteroidales bacterium (assembly GCA_015654525.1). Taxonomy (GTDB): domain Bacteria; phylum Bacteroidota; class Bacteroidia; order Bacteroidales; family Paludibacteraceae; genus Paludibacter. Next base: position 1,950 of record JAATGT010000336.1, on the reverse strand, counting down.
GTTTGGTAATACACGCCGGTGGCAAAGCGAAAACTAAAATCACGCTTCCAATTGGGCAAAAAGGAAACCGACAAACGTGGACTCACCAGTAGTTCATTGTTGAAAGTCCAGTAATTAGCCCGCAATCCACCCGTAAAAGAGAATGATCCCGCATCCGAATTCCACTTATAGGTATCCTGATAATAAGCGGTTGAACGCCATGTTGACAATTTGGTGGACGATTTCAGATTATAATATACATTAAGTTGTGTATTGCTGAACGGAAGCGAATAACCCGCTGAGTCACGCATTTCCCATTCGCTTATTTTGTCGGAGATTATTTCATTTTGAATAGCCATGCCCCATCTCATTTTATGATTTCCCAAATTATATTCGCCCAAATGAGCTAAATTGGCCACAGTAGCATTCAGCCGGTTTCGGGCATGTTGATGATAAGTTCCCACGCCCAACGATTCGCCGGTTTGCTTGTTCGCGTCGGCATCCAGTTGCACATCACTGATCACGTATTCGCCCGATATGTCGTAAGTTTCATTTTCATTGGTATAAAATAACGACCCCAGCAAACTCAGCTTCATCCCGCTGACAGGTTCAACGTTGAACGTTGCAGCTCCGAATGAAGTCCGAAACAGATCTTTTTCCTGTCCGTCAAAATAAATGGTCAGACTACGCGGTGCCTGGTAGGTTCCGAATTTAGTCTCGCGCGTTTGCGGAACAAACTGATAGGAGTTTTGCGAAAAGTTTCCCAAAAAAGTCAGCTCCGATTTGGGGCTGAGTTGATAAGTCAGGTAAGTTTGATAGTCAAAAAACTCCGGTTTATATTCCGCCTTGGTATCCAGCGTGCCCAACAGATAGGACGATGTTTTGTAACGAATGCCGTGCATCTGCGTAAACCGCTTGTTAGCCGTCCCTACATAAGCCGAAGCTCCGAGCAGACTTACCGAAGCCGAGGCCTCAAATGCTGTAGGTTTTTTATACTGAATATCCAGTACCGACGACATTTTATCGCCGTACCTGGCATCGTAGCCACCGGCCGAGAAAGATACATTCTGCACCATGTCGGGATTGATAAAGCTCAGTCCTTCCTGCTGTCCGGCACGGATAAGCAAGGGGCGGTACACCTCAATACCGTTGACATACACAGCATTTTCATCAAAATTTCCACCGCGAACATTGTATTGCGAGCTGAGTTCATTGCTGGAACTTACTCCGGCAAAAGTGATGAGGTACGATTCTATTCCTCCCGAAGTATTGGGGATAACACGAAACTTCGACGGGTCAAGTGCATCGAGCGTGGAGGTCTGCCGGCGTTGACCAACCACATTAACTTCGGCTATCTGAGTAGACAAAGGCGGTAGTTGCACCGACAGTTGCATCACCGACTGATGAGGATGAATGGTGTGCCGGATAGTTTGATAGCCCACCATGGAATAAATCAGCGTAACCGAATCTTTTACACGCACCGACAACTCATAGTACCCGTTTGGATTGGTAGTGACAACCGTTGCACTATTATCCACATGCACATTTGCCAACTCAACACCCCGGTTATTCGTATCAATTACATATCCGTAAACACGCACGTTGGTTTGAGCCAACAGGTTTACCGACAAAAATAAAAGAAAGAACAGATGGAGAAACTTGTTATTCATGCAGTGCGTATTGTCCGAAAAATTTCGGGAATAAGTTTATTGATCTGTAAACAGAACGCCCAGTTCTTGCAACAGTTCTTCTACCGTTGAAATGGTTTTATCATTCAGCAGCCATCCGTTTTCAGTTACCATAATCTGAATACCGGCATCCTGCACCACGGCATACCCAGCCCGCGCCAAAGCACGAAAAGTCCAGTACATGCGGGTTTTATCGCCGGACACCCACACCTTTTTGGTCATGGGATAGTTCATCGAAAAGTTTCCGTTGGAAGCATTAAAGAAATAAGATTTACTTTCGAAA
>JAATGT010000162.1 GCA_015654525.1 Bacteroidales bacterium | reverse complement strand
GCCCGGGTAGACCGAAAATTGTTTATATAAAAACAATAAAAAAACAGCGACTCATTGCTGAGCCGCTGTTTTTTTATCATTGTCGCTGTTTTCTATCCCCCCTGCAACTATCCGAAATGCATATCTGAGCTATCTTTCCTCAACAGAAAATTAAATTTTCGAGATTCACATTCTATTGATATAAATTCCCGGCATGAAGTGCTGATTTAATTATATCATACTCATCTTATTTCGCTGTTTTCCCTTTTAGTTTACTGAGTATTGCCGGATTTACACTAAATGTATAAAAACTATCTTCAATAGCCTTGGTACATTCCGAGCATATACTGTTGTCGTAGTTTTCGCTGATATACTGAACTATCAGCGGATCTGTTTTTGTACAAAAAAGGAATTGGTAGGGAGTGATCATTTTAGCTTTAAACGCTTTTTTGCAGCGAGGACAAATTGTTTCCATTGTTTTTGTTGATTTGTGTGGAAAAGTCTGGATAAACCTCAGTCTTTATCAACTTTGAATGCTACAAAGATTACACAGGCTTATATTGAAATAAACAAGATGCTTAATCTTTTTGCTGCGCGCTGTACGATCAACCCGGGCAAACATTAAAGGAGAAATAGAAGATACTGAGATTTACATCAAAATCTAACCCACGAGATTATTGATTATTTTATTACATGGCAGGTCTCCTGACTTACTCCATTGTTGAACGCCTTCCCATCCTAGTTGATAGTTGACAGTTGATAGTTGACAGTTTAAGAATTGATACTGTTAACTAATTGCTGCCGACTGTTGACCGAGAAACAGTGGCAAAAGTGTTGTTCAAAATGTTTTAATTAATCATTAATCATTTACAATTAATCATTAATCTAAGAGCTTACAGTAGCGGGTCTGTTCAGGAGTTTCACCTGATTCCCTTTTAATCACTTTCTGCGGTGTGCGGATAAGTGAACCGAATGCGAAGGCAAAGATAGATTATTTTTTTATACGAAGAATATGTGAGGAGAACTTTAGACAAAATGATTTGTGCTTTTCATTTTAAATCAATAGTATTCAATGGTCTGGTTCGTTGAATTTTATTCTGATTTAGCTCAAAAGCAGCGATTTTCACAGAGACCTTGTTTTTTATTAATAGGAGTTTGATGCGTAAATATGGGTAATATCACCTTGTTGAATTTCAGTGTATGGCTTATGGATGACATATTGATAGTTAGATAGAAATAAATGTTTTAAATTAGAATAAAGAAAGATTAATACAGTTTATTTGTGCAAAGTGTAATTATTAATATCAAAAGTATTACTTTTGTCAATTATTATTCTTGTTTTGCTTTCTGTTTGCGTTCAATGACTTTTGCTTGTATAAAATACATTCAAGAGAAGGACAGGAATTAATAATTAATTGTAAGCTTGGTGTAAGGCTGTATAACTAATTGAAAAAATATGGCTGTAATCATTCATATGCTGATCTTTATATTGGATTACGATTAATTAAAATAGAATAGGTATTATCAATTAAATTGTTTTTTTATGGCTAAAGAAAGTTTAAAGCAAAGCAGTCCGGCTCTTGAGCGGAAACTGGGTCCATTTATGTTGTGGGGTTTAGGTGTAGGGTATGTAATTTCCGGCATGTATTTCGGCTGGAATCTGGGTCTTCCGGTAGGAGGAACACTTGGTTTGGCTATTGCCACGTTGTTTATCATCATCATGTACTTGTGTTTTACATTTAGTTATACCGAGTTGGCTTGTGCCATTCCCAATGCAGGCGGAGCATTTGCCTATGCCCGTAAATCGCATGGCAATGATATGGGATTTTTGGCAGGGATGGCACAGGTCGTTGAGTTTGTGTTTGCACCACCGGCTATTGCAGCTGCCATAGGTGCATATTTCCATCTGTTTATTCCGGGCGTATCTACTACGCTTATTGCTGTAGTAGCCTATGTTGTTTTTACGGCATTAAACATATCGGGTGTAAAAGCGGCAGCTCAGTTTGAGTTGTTTATCACAATTTTGGCGGTGGGTGAATTACTGATTTTTGCCGGTGTTACATTGCCTCACTTCGAAGTTAAGAATTTGGCGATAAATGCATTTCCACATGGTTTTGGTGGTGCTTTTGCAGCTATTCCATTTGCTATCTGGTTTTTTTTGGCTATCGAAGGTGTAGCCAATGTGGCGGAGGAAACTATTAATCCGCAACGAAATATATTAATTGGTTTCGGTTCGGCTATTCTTACTCTGGTTGTACTGGCCGTTCTTACTTTCGGTGCATCGGTTGGCGTTGGCGGTTGGGAGTCGGTAGTATATCCAACTCCGGGTGCCGATGCTTCTGATTCACCCTTGCCATTGGCTTTGAATCACGTGGTAGGAAATAGTCACTTGTTGTATCACATGCTTATTTTTATCGGATTGTTCGGATTGGTGGCTTCTTTCCATGGAATTATCCTCGCTTCCGGTAGAGCGATTTACGAAATGGGTAAAGAACGTTTTCTGCCTCCCGTATTGGGCAAAATCAATAAACGTTTTCATACTCCGGCTGTAGCACTTGTTGCCAACATGGTGGTGGGTATCATCGCCTTGTTTACAGGTCATACAGGCGAAATTATTACGATATCGGTATTTGGTGCACTCACCTTGTATATTGTTTCAATGATTTCGATGTTCAAGTTGCGGAAAGATGCTCCGGAGATGGAACGCCCGTTCAAAGTTCCGTTTTATCCTGTTACACCCATTGTGGCTATTGTTATTGCGGTTATATCGTTGATTGCGGTTATTTATTATAACATGCTGCTGGCTGGCATTTATTTATTGATGTTGGTAGTTTCGTTTCTGTGGTTCAAAGTGGCTTCGTATCGCAAAGCCCAACTGGAAGAAAAATCGGTAATTATAGATATTGAAAAGTGAAACGAACAATCGCGATAGGAAATAAAAGTTTCAGTTTTCATTCACTGAAGGAACTGCTGGCCAAAGCTTCACCCGAACGTTCGGGCGACTTGCTGGCCGGGGTTGCCGCTTCGTCGGGTGAAGAACGTGTGGCTGCTCAAATGCTGCTGGCCGATACTTTTCTGTCCGATTTTTTGAAGAACGAAATCATTCCTTATGACGAAGACGAAGTGACCCGTATTATTTTTGATCAACATGATCGCATTGGTTTTCAGGAAATAGTGGGACTCACTGTCGGGGAACTCCGCAACTGGTTACTGATGGATGAAACTGATGGAGCTACCCTGAAACGGATATCAAAAGCACTTATTCCCGAAATGGTGGCGGCTGTATCCAAGCTGATGCGCAATCAGGATTTGATTAAAGTTGCTTCAAAAATTAAAAATGTAACGGCGTTCCGCAATACCATAGGTTTGCCCGGACGTATGTCGGTGCGCTTGCAGCCTAATGACCCGACTGACAATATGAAAGGCATTGCTGCCGAAATTGTGGATGGACTGTTTTACGGTAGTGGCGATGCAGTGATTGGAATCAATCCGGCCACTGATAATTACAAAGCGGTGACCAGCCTCATTTATATGCTCGACGAGCTGCGCGAGAAATTCGAGATTCCTACGCAGAGCTGCGTGCTCACACATGTGACTACAACCATCAAGGCTATTGAGAATAAGGTGCCGGTGGATTTGGTGTTTCAGTCTATAGGCGGCACACAGGGTGTGAACGATAGCTTTGGCGTTTCGTACAGTATTTTGAAAGAAGCTTACGAAGCCGGGCTCAGCCTCAATCGCGGTACGGTGGGTCAGAACTGCATGTATTTTGAAACCGGACAAGGCAGCGCACTCTCGGCCAATGCACATTGGGGCGTAGACCAGCAAACCATCGAAACCCGGGCGTATGGATTGGCTCGTTGCTTTGATCCCTTGTTGGTAAATACCGTAGTTGGATTTATAGGCCCCGAATATCTCTATAATGGTAAACAAATAATACGTGCGGGGCTGGAAGATCATTTCTGTGGAAAATTGTTGGGACTGCCAATGGGAGTGGATATTTGTTATACCAATCATGCAGAAGCCGATCAGGACGATATGGATACACTGTTGACACTGCTTGGTGTGGCCGGATGTAACTTTATCATGGGCATTCCCGGGGCCGACGATATAATGTTGAATTATCAAAGCACTTCGTTTCACGATGCGCTGTATATCCGTTCGGTACTGGGGCTGAAGCCGGCTCCCGAATTTGAAAGCTGGTTGCAAAAAATGAATCTTTTTGATGATAAAATGACTCCGGTGGAAATGCCGAGCAGTTATCAGTTTTTTCTAAATGCTTCATCGTTATGAATAATAAGAAATTAAGAACTCAAATAGACAACCCCTGGGAGTTACTTCGGGAATACACGCAGGCCCGCATTGCTATTGGTCGATGTGGAACTTCTGTTCCTACCAGGGAATTGCTCGACTTCAAGATGTGCCACGCCAGGGCAATGGATGCGGTACACATTCCGCTCGATTCACAGAAAGTGGCCGACGAAATAGAAAGAGTCAGTTCGGAGAAAGTGATTTTGTTGCATTCGGCAGCTCCGGATCGTTCGCAATACCTGCGTCGTCCCGATTTAGGGCGAAAGCTTTCGGCTGATTCGGTGACTACGCTTGCCTCCTTGCCTAAAGCAACATCGGTTGATATTGCACTGGTCGTAGCCGACGGATTGTCGTCGTTTGCCGTGAAAAAAAATATAGTGCCTGTATTGGACCGGCTGATTCGAGACTTAAAAAAGAATGTGTACACGCTGGCACCCATCACAGTGGTGGAGCAGGGGAGAGTGGCCGTGGCCGATGAAATAGCCGAACAGTTTGGCGCGCGCATGTCGGTGATTTTTATTGGCGAACGTCCCGGACTCAAAACACCTGATAGTTTAGGTATTTATCTTACTTTCAATCCGAAGCCGGGAACTACCGACGAACGTCGGAACTGCATATCCAATGTGCGTACCGAAGGGTTGGTATACGACCAGGCTTGCCTCAAACTCATGTATCTGATCAATGAAGCTTTTCGCCGTCAACTCTCGGGTGTTGATCTGAAAGATGAACAGGAACATCAGACACTTACTCCTTCAAACGAGCTGATACAGATTGCTTATTAGTTCATGATAGGCATTCAATTTCGTTGTATTCTATGCACAATAAAGAATGCCGTATGGCTACTGTAACCCGGCACGTCCATGCCGTCCATCCCGACTAACGTTAGTCGTGCATCCCTACTAACGTTAGTCGCATAGGTCGACTAACGTTAGTCGACTACCTTGACATGCCCATGTCAAGCATGACGACACACTCATGTCGGGTAACCCTATACGTCCATGTCGTGCATACCGACATACTCATGTCGCCTGTGTCGACACGTACGTGTCGTGATTAGGTTTATTCTTTTAATGTTTGACTTTTTCTTATGGTTCATAATTACTACACAGTGTTTGATTCTGGTTTAATGACCTGAAACGACAGTGAGCGACCAAAAGAGGTAATTGCCAGATAATTTCTTTCTTTCCAATATAGGTTCTCATCTCATTCGTAGCTTTTACCCATGGCAATGGGTGGTTGCTGTATGCCTTCAGCAATGGTAATAATATGTTTTAATAAAGTTGTTACTGATATGCCTAAAACCCGCGCAGTACTACGTATGCCCAGCCCTTCTTTGGCAAAAAGGATAATTTGCTGATTGGTATTTGATTTATAAGCATTGTAACTGTAGTGTATAATAAACCGCTTACAACATTCTTTGCAACAATAGTGCTGTTTGCCGTTAGCCGTTTTACCACTCTTTATTAGATTCTCTGATTTACAAGCTGGACAAAAGTGGCTAACGCCAAATCTGATACATGAAGGGCTATTTTCACTCATGTTTGATTGTTTTTAAGCCTATAAAAATAAGAAATGGTGAGCATACACCCACCATTTCCTATTACAATCATGTAAATCTTCATTGATTTACATGCACTTATTTAAGTAATGCCAAATCTGATACTCTTAGGTTTGTACTCACAAAAAAATAAAGAAAAAGCGAGGTAAATTCGTACTTTCGTTGTATGAAAGCAAGGATTTAACCGGTTGCAAAAGGTAAACTAAACATCTGATTAAATATAATTTAAGTAATGTAT
>JAATGT010000300.1 GCA_015654525.1 Bacteroidales bacterium | reverse complement strand
ATGAGTAATTTTGGGTACGGAATCTTTTTTGACAACACTTTTAAAAGTGAATTCAATTTTGGTTCAACGTCCAATGATTATTTCAGTTTTTCTTCACCCGGAGGTGAAATGATTTACTACTTCATTGCAGGTCCATCGTACCGGCAAATTATTGAACGCTATACACAACTCACAGGCAAACCTATTATGCCACCGGAATGGGCATTGGGATTTTCGCAATGCCGTGGCATGTACACCAACGAAAAACTGGCACGCGAAGTGGCGGGAAAATTCCGTAAACGCCAGATTCCCTGCGACATTATTTATCAGGATATTGGTTGGACACAATATTTGCAAGATTTTGAGTGGAGAAAAGAAAACTATGAGAATCCAAAAAAAATGGTTGTCGATTTAGCAGCACAAGGATTCAAAATGATTGTATCGCAAGATCCGGTTATCTCACAAAACAATCGGAAACAATGGCGGGAAGCAGATTCATTGGACTATTTTACAAAAGATATTCGTACCGGGAAAAGTTATGATATGCCGTGGCCTTGGGGTGGAAATTGTGGCGTGGTGGATTTTACGAAACCGGCAGTAGCTGACTGGTGGGGAGGGCATCAGCAAAAAGTGCTGAATGATGGTGTTCGCGGCTTTTGGACTGATATGGGCGAACCTGCCTGGAGCAACGAAGAAGATGCCGACCGTCTCTTTATGAAGCACTATGCTGGCATGCACAACGAAATTCATAATGTCTACGGGCTGACCTGGGATAAAGTGGTAACTGAACAGTTCGAAAAGCGAAATCCAAATAAGCGCATTTTTCAGATGACTCGTGCAGCTTTTGCCGGAATGCAACGCTATACTTTCGGCTGGTCGGGCGATTCTGGCAATGGCGATAATGTTTTGAACGGTTGGAATAAACTGGCAGCTCAGGTTATCCTCGCACAATCGGCCGGAATGGGTCTGATTCCGTTCTGGACAACCGATATTTCGGGTTATTGCGGCGATATTAAAGATCATGATGCCATGGCGGAATTATACGTTCGTTGGATGCAATTTGGTGTTTTCAATCCGTTGAGCCGCGCTCATCACGAAGGAAACAATGCAGCCGAGCCATGGACTTTCGGAGTTGAAGCAGAACGTATTTGTCGCGACGCTATTAATCTTAAGTACAGGTTGCATCCATATCTTTATACTTATGCCCGCACGGCTTTTGATACCGGGTTGCCATTGATACGGGCCTTGTTGCTTGAATATCCTGAAGATACTGAAATTTTTAAGTTGGAAAGCGAGTTTCTTCTAGGGAAAGAACTTCTGGTAGCACCAGTCGTTGAAAAAGAAGCTACAGAGAAACAAATTTATTTACCTCAGGGCGAATGGATTGATTTTAATGATGGTATTACTGTTTATCGTGGAAAACAATGGATTTCCTATCCGGTAACATTAAGTACAATCCCCTTATTTGTAAAGCGAGGATCTATTATCCCTGAAATGAATGTACAGCAATATATTGGAGAAAAGAAAAATGGACCTGTTTGGTTTCATATCTTTCCTGCAACTGATGGTCGCATAGCTGATTTCAATCTTTACGAAGACGATGGCGAAACCAATGATTATAAAAAAGATATCTTTGGAAACACTGAAATAAAATGTCTCTCGGCTAAAGAGGAATTGAATATTGGCATTGAAACCAAAAACGAAAACGGGTGGAATCAGAAAATAATCCGTAAATTTGGAATCAAAATTCATTTAGATCAAGCTCCTAAATCAATCTCGATTGGTACTTACAAATTAAAACAAGTTGGACCTGACAAACTAGGAAGAATGGCGGAATCAACAATTGAGAAAGCCGTTTGGAGTTGGGATAAACAAACCAGAAACTGCCGGATCATTGGGAACGAAAATGAATTTTCTGCAAAAGTTATTATCAAAAAGTAAGAAAACTTCTTTTGCATTGAACCAATTTATTCAAAAAACGGGTAAATAAAACATTATGAAACTCAACAAAACTATCATTCTTCCTTTTAGTCTTATCGTACTTTATTCCTCATTGGGATTTGCGCATGCAGAAAATAAACAAGCGGAAATGTTAGATCGAATGAAAATTTCAGTTTCAGCAGCGGCTAATCGTCCTGTTTCATTCACAAACAAGGAAGCTGCTTATTATTACACACAAACTCATCTGAATAATCACCCGGAATGGGCATGGTTCGAAGGACTGAATATTGCCAAAAACAGAATCTTCAGCGGCTATCAATTATTCGTTGGCAATAAGAAACTTGATACACAACAAGCTGAAGCCGGCGTTTATCCATACATGCTGGTTCGTTCATATCCGGAAAAATGGGTGGAAGAACTGCAACTGATTGATTATAAAAATATCATTGACATCAGTTTGAGCGGAGCAAACGAGCAGATTGGTATTACCTTAAAAGGAGAGAAAGTCCATTATCTTTCATCAAAAAACAATCTGGCATTTTATTCTTCAAATGAAGGAAATTATGTAATAGCGGTTGGTCCGAAGATACCTGTTCCAATTGAAGTAAAAGGCGATATCGTTTACGCTTCAGCCAAATCAACAGGTTTCTTTATTGCTGTGGGAAAAACAGAGGCAGAAGCTGCCACTCTTTTAAACGAAACACGTCCGGTAATTGGAAAATTGGAAAAAAAGCGTGTTCATCGGATAGAGAATTACCTTGCCAGCAATACGTACTTCGTAAGCAACGACGACTCGCTGACATTGGCCATGAACTGGATTCAGTCTACCATGGACCAGTTGGTCACTAGGCAACAGGGCAATGGAATATATGCCGGATTACCCTGGTTTAACGAATACTGGGGCCGTGATGAATTCATCTCATTTCCGGGAGCCGTGCTTATTACGGGTCAGTTTGAAACTGCTCGCAATATTCTAAAGTCGTTTGCCGAATATCAGAATACTGATAAAAATTCCAAGTTCTTCGGCCGGGTTCCCAATATCGTCAATCCGCAAAATATCGATTATCATACCACCGACGGGACACCACGGTTTATCATTGAGTTGCTAGATTACGTCAAGTATTCGGGCGACATAAGTCTGATTAAAGAGCTATATTCCAATATTCAAAACAGCATTGAAGGGTCTGTGAAAAACTGGATGGATGATAAAGGATATTTGTTGCACGCCGACAATGAAACCTGGATGGATGCGCGTGATGCCAATCTGGTTTCGTACACCCCGCGCAGTTCAAGGGCAAATGACATTCAGGCGCTTTGGTATCAGCAACTATGTGCCGGAGTTTATTTTGCCCGTTTCATGAACAACACCGTAGACATGCAGAAGTGGCAGACTATTGCTGATAAAGTGAAGTCTAATTTCGAAAAAGATTACCGCGACGATAAACATGATTATCTGGCTGATTTTCTAAGTCCGGAAAACAAAGCCGATTTTACGCTTCGTCCCAATCAACTTTACGCGTTGGATTTAGTATCCGATGAAATATTCAGGTGGCAAGTAACTCGCAAGTCTTGGGAAGAACTGGTTTACCCCTGGGGTGTTGCCTCGCTCAATCGTCAGGACGAACTCTTTCATCCTTTTCACCTGAGTCCCGAAAATTATCACAAAGATGCCGCCTATCATCGCGGAACTATCTGGCTATGGAATAATGGCATGGCCATGCAACGAATGATTGAAGCCGGACAAGTTGAAACGGCCTATAAATTATTTGAAAACATGAATCGCCAGGCATTGACCATGGGAGTTGTGGGTGGATTGAGCGAAAACATGGATGCTTATCCTCACGAAGGAAAAAACTGGCCTAAACTGACCGGAACGTACCTGCAAGCCTGGTCCAATGCCGAACATATCCGAGTGTGGTACCAGTATTTTCTGGGTATCCGTCCGGACATGATAAAAAGCAGTCTTACATTGGCGCCACGTATTCCTGCTGAAATTAAACATCTTGATTATAACTTTACGATAGGAAACAGTTTGATCCGGGCAAGTTATGCTTCGGGCAAGACAACAACCTACCGGTATCAGTTTGAAAAAGTAAATTCTACGGTTGAAATAGATGTTTTTCCGTATGAAATAAAGCTGGTTCCGATTCCGGAAAATACGACTCTACAGCTTGAAGCAAACGGCAGAGAACTAAACATAACGATTCTCGACAAGCAAGGCAAAGCGATTTATCGAACACGGTCGCCCGAATCGACATCACGACTGGCAAAGCAAAAGGAATGTAATCTGTTTATGAATAACGTTCAGTTTGCTCATCCTATCGGATTGGAAAATCATCCGGTTATAAAAACTCATTGAAGGGCTAAAAAAACAATTAATCACCATTTATCAATTTGCTATGAACTTTAAATATTTAATTGTCTCAACAATATGTTGCGAGATGCAGATCGTTTCATTGGCTCAACCGACAGGCAAGCCAATCTATCAATCGGATGCATTCAGTGTTTCCGACAGTCAGGTAGTTCAAGGGGAATACCGCGCAACAGCTTTATCGGCAACTGAGATTGAATCCAACTATCAGAGCCGAAAGACACAAACGACCGCAACAACTAAAAGCTGGAAGCTCAAAAAAGATATTTTGGCCTTTCCGCAATTGAATACTCCGAACCGATTGGAAAATGCCATTTACAACATGTCGGTGGAAGAAATGGAAAAAGCGATTGAAAAGGACAGCACTTTACGCACGGGAATTGAATGGCCCGGCGTTTGGACACGCGACGTGAGCTACAGCATTATCCTTTCGATGGCATACATGCAACCCAGAGTTTCGCAAAACAGCCTGATGCGCAAAGTGAATGCCAACGGACGTATTATCCAAGATACGGGAACCGGTGGGGCCTGGCCGGCTTCGACCGACCGGATGATTTGGGCGGTAGCTGCCTGGGAAATTTATAAAGTTACAGGCGACGGAAATTGGCTCCGAAAAGTATATCCGATTATCAAAAACTCGATTGAGGATGATATGATGGTGGATCATGACACTAAAACGGGTTTGGTGAAAGGTGAGTCGTCATTCCTCGACTGGCGCGAACAGACTTATCCGCGCTGGATGCAACCTGCCGATATTTATTCGAGTAAAAACTTAGGCACAAATGCAGTGCATTACCGTGCGTTGACAGTAGCTGGGCGAATGGCTGAATTATTGAATGACAAACCTGCAGTTGACAAATTCACACAGGAAGCCGGAAAAATAAAAGCAGGCATCAACAAAAACTTCTGGATTCCCGAAAAGAATTACTACGGTCAATATCTTTACGGACGGAATTATGAAATTCTGTCACCTCGTTCCGAGGCATTAGGCGAAGCCTTGAGTATTGTTTTCGATGTGGCCGATCCGGTTCGTCAGAAACAAATCGTTCAGCAGACACCGATGGTGGAGTATGGTGTTCCTTGCATCTATCCGCAAATTGGCGATATACCTCCTTACCACAACAATGCCGTATGGCCATTTGTGCAAACCTACTGGATGTGGGCAGGTGCCAAAACCGGGAACGAAAAAAGCGTGTTGCACAGCATTGCATCCATTTATCGGGCTGCCGCCATGTTTCTGACAAACAAAGAAAACTTTGTGGCCGACAATGGTGATTATGCAGACACTCAAATCAATTCGAGCAATATGCTTTGGAGCCTGTCGGGCAATATCAGCATTGTTCACAAAGTGCTTTTTGGCATTCGATTCGAAGAAAACAATTTGAGATTCCAGCCATTCGTACCGCAAGTAATGGCCGCTAACCGGGAACTTGCAAACTTCAAGTATCGCAAAGCGGTGCTGGATATCGAACTCATCGGATTTGGGAATAAAATTACTTCATTTATGTTGGATGGAAAAGTACAAAAAATGCCGGTCATAGCAGCTACTCTGACTGGTAAACACAAAGTAAAAATCGTATTGATCAATAATGAATTCGAAAAACAACCAATTAATCTGGTAAAAAATGAATTCACAGCACTCACACCGATAGCTAAATTTGAAAACGGTAAACTTTTCTGGCCGGCAATTGAAGGAGCAACAAACTACGTGATTTTGAAAAACGGACAAAACCTCAACGAAACAACAACCACTTCATTTGAGATTCCAACGAATGAAGCAGGTGAATTTCAGGTAATGGCAATAGACAAAAACAATCTTGCATCCTTTGCATCCGAACCAATACCAGTTTATTCGGAAGCCAATATAAAAACTGTTGAAGTTGAGAAATATCTTTCGCCCTCTACCCTGCCTTATCACGATTTTTCAGGAACCGGTTTTGTGGAAATAAGCCGTAATACGAATCGTACGGTTATCCTGGGTATTGAAGTTCCTGCTGATGGATTGTATGCCATCGACTGGCGTTATGCCAATGGCAACGGACCGATAAATACAGAAAATAAATGTGCCATCCGAACACTGTTTGTCGACGATACACGTTTAGGAGCACAAGTATTCCCGCATCGTGGAACTAATGAATGGTCGAATTGGGGATTCAGCAATGCTGTGCAGGTTCACCTGAAAGCAGGCAAGCATAGTTTAAGACTGGAATTTATGCCCGAAAATGAAAATATGAATATCGAAATAAACCAGGCTATGCTAGATTATGTAAGGTTCGTAAAAATCGAATAGTATTTTCAGAAAAAGAAACCAATGCTTCTTACATACAACTTAAGCACTAGAAAAGTCCGGATACCGGTAGAGATTACATTCTGATATATTATTCTAACCGAAGGAATGGAACTTGTATCCAAAACAAACAGTTCTCTCTCTTCGCTTCGCATAATTACGACCAGAGCCATAAGTGCAGAAAGAGTGATGGCGATCAATTAAATTTGATCGCCATCACTTTATCTTAGAATCAAGCATTTATTTTTTATTTCCATCTCGCTGCCTTACCATACAAACTTTTCTTCTTGAAAGTAAGAATATACAGACTTAACAGCGGTAGATAAATATCAAAAAGCAGTATGGTAAACAGGTATTTACGTCCACCAAAATACTTAGAAGAACGATTTATAATACAAAGTTGAATAATGAGACGTGCCAGAAATAATACCCCGGCAGCTATCTGTATTATAAGACCCCCAAATACCAATGCTGCAATGAACGATAGATAAAACAGCCCGCGTGTTATTGGTTCGAGACTTAGTCTGAATTTGCTGGATCCTTTATAATAAGATGATACTGACAAATGGCGTTGTTTTTGATAAAGCCAGCCTCTGAATGTTGCATTAGGTTCCGACCAGGTAATACTATCTGGAGAAATTTCAACTCGTGTATTTCTGGAATTACTGGCTTTATTTACCATCAAATCATCATCACCTGAACTCAAACCCAGAGTCGTAGCAAATCCTTTCTGAGCAAAGAAAGTTTCTTTCCGGTAAGCTAAATTACGCCCAACTCCCATGTAAGGTTTACGAGCAGCAGCCATTCCCAAATACTGTAAAGCAATAAACAATGTGTCGTAAGTGATCAGCTTGTTTAAAAGCCCTTTCTTTTCAATGTAGGCTCCATAACCCAAGATAAATTCAGTTTCAGGAGTGAAATTACGAACCATGCGTGCAATCCAGCATTTATCTTCAGGCATGCAATCTGCATCCGTAAAAAGCAATAAATCGTTTTTTGCCGCCTTAATGCCCAATGTCAGTCCGAGTTTTTTAGTACTCACATTATTTGCTCCTACAGGAACAAAAGTGGTACGTAGATTTGAATATTCAACTGATAGATCGTTCAGCAAATTTTCGGTGTCATCGGTAGAACCGTCATTGATAACAATAACCTCAAAATCCGAATATTCTTGTTGAAGAACAAAAGGGAGAAACCGACGAAGATTTTCCGATTCATCCTTAGCACAAATAATTACCGAAACAGGCGGCTGTTCTGTTTGAAAAGAGATTTTATTTTTCTTGATTTTAGTGCGGAGATGTAAAACTCCATTTAAATATCTGATATAAAAATACAGTTGATATAAAAACACTAAAAGCAACAACCCGAAAGCTATCAGTTCTATCAAAGAAAAAGAAAATCCGTAAAATTTCATTATGTACAGTTATCAATAAACAGTTATCAGCGAGCTAATTCGTCAGATGTATATGCTTTTGGCAATTTGCGCAAATTGTACTGCGATGCCATAATCTCACCATAAGCTCCGGCCGAACGCAAGGCTATCAAATCACCACGTTTGGTTTGATTCAAAACAAATCCTTTTGCAAAAGTATCAGACGATTCACAAATAGGACCAACTACATCGTATTCTTCTGTTGGAAGTTCTGAGCTTAAATTTTCAATATGATGATAAGCCTGATACAAAGCCGGACGGATTAAATCGGTAAAACCGGCATCCAGAATGGCAAATTTCTTCGAGCTTCCCTGTTTTACATACAATACTTTCGAAATCAAACTACCACATTGAGCCACAACGGCACGTCCTAATTCGAAATGCAAAGTTTGATTCGGTTGAAGTTTCAAATGATCACGGAAAATTTTAAAATAAGCTCCAAAATCAGGAATCGGGAAATGATTCGGATGTTCATAATTGATACCAAGACCACCACCTACATTGATATGTTCAAGTACAACATTGCGTGATGAAAAATATTCCTGCAATTCATTAATACGAACGCATAAGCCCTGAAATGAAGTCAGGTCAGTAATTTGAGAGCCAATATGGAAGTGAATACCAATGAGTTTTACATTTGCCAATGTAGGAAACAGACCAATAACCTGATCCAGATCCGACATATTGATACCAAACTTATTTTCACTTAATCCCGTAGTAATATAATGATGCGTGTGAGCACTCACATTTGGATTAATGCGAAGAGCTACTTTAGCCACCTTAGCTTTTGCAGCAGCCAGTTCATTGATTACTTCCAGCTCAGGGATTGATTCTACATTAAAGCAGAAAATATCATTATCCAGACCAAGATTAATTTCCCAGTCAGCCTTACCAACACCGGCAAAAACGACTTTAGACGAAGATATTCCGGCATCTATAGCCGCCTGAACTTCACCTCCGCTAACGCAGTCAGCACCAAGTCCGGCATTTTTGATCACTGCCAAAACACTGGGGTTTACATTCGCCTTCATGGCATAATGTACATGGAAGTTACAATTCTGAGTTTGTGTATTTATTTCTTCCAACGTTTTACGTAACACATCCAGATCATAGTAATAAAATGGAGTTTGAATTTCGTTGAATTTTTGTATCGGATAATTTGCTTTTATCATAAAATAGTTACAAGTATTTAGTTACAAGTTGCATATACGCTGTTAAGAACGAATCTGTACAACAAGACTTGGATTCAATAATAGTTGAAGAGAATTTATTATCAATTAAACAGTGCTGCGCTTAATGCATTCAGAGCGCGTTTTTTATCTTCGGCTTTAATTAAGAATGAAATATTGTAGTTGCTTCCTCCGTAAGAAATCATACGAACAGGAATTTCACTCATGGCACCAACAACTTTTGACTGAAATCCAACATTTTCAAAAGGCATATCACCTACTACACAAATAATAACCATTTCTTTATCAACAGTTACCGTTCCAAACTTTTTCAGATCGTTTACGATTTCATCCAAACGTTTAGCATTATCGATGGAAACAGAAACACCTACCTCCGAAGTAGTTACCATATCAATTGGAGTCTGGTACGATTCAAAGATTTCGAACACTTTACGTAAGAAACCATGAGCCAACAACATACGCCCCGATTTGATTTTGATAGCCGTAATTCCGTCTTTTGCCGCTACTGCTTCAATTTTTCCTTTTTTACTTTGAGTAGAAATCAAAGTCCCATGCGCCTTCGGCTCCATGGTATTCAGCAGGCGAACCGGAATGTTATTTAGTTTGGCTGGCAGAATACAAGTGGGATGAAGAATTTTCGCTCCAAAATAAGCCAATTCTGCAGCTTCTTCAAAATGCAAAATAGGTACGGGTCTGGTACCTTCAACAAAACGAGGGTCATTGTTATGCATTCCGTCAATGTCCGTCCAAATTTGAATTTCATCGGCTTTTATCGCAGCACCAACCAGCGAAGCAGTGTAATCACTACCACCACGTTGCAAGTTATCTATTTCACCATAAAAATTACGACATATAAATCCTTGGGTAATATAAATTGTGTTGCCGGGCTGTTCAGAAAGCTGAATAGCCAGATTTTCGGCAATATAAGTTGTATCCGGTTCTGAGTTTTTATCTATACGCATGTATTCCAGTGCCGGAAGTAAAGCACTCTTTTCACCCATTTCATTCAGATAAAGTTGAAAAATAGTGGTAGAGAGCAGTTCGCCTTGCGCCAAAATAGCTTTTTCTTCGAACAAGGTAAAAACCGATTTAGAAAAAGAACGAAGGTATTCAAAAAGTGACTTTACGATTGTTTTTGCTTCGGATTTAGCTTCATCAGTTGAATATAATTCATCAATCACATTGGAGTATTTCTGTTCCAAAGCATTAACACGCTCTAAAGCACCCGATGTATTATTCTTGTAAAAATAATCTGCAATTTCCACCAAGCTATTTGTTGTTCCCGACATAGCCGACAAAACAACTATTTTTTGTTCTCCATCACATATCAGCTTAGCAACATCTCTCATGCGTGCGGCTGAACCTACGGACGTTCCACCGAATTTTAATACTTTCATTTCTTTCGTGTTAATTGTATATTGTACAAAATAAAATTAGCCACAAAAGTAATATTTTTTTCTCAATAATTTTCCATTTGATATTTCGATAATTTCCGCTACATTTGCAAATAAACGGGATATTAGTGAATAAAAACGAGTTTCTGAATGATCTGAAAGCCATGTATACGGAAAAAGGGGAAATTTGGTTCAATAAAAACCAGACTTCGCTTTTTCTTCGGACACAGGAGTGGTACAACTACCTGGTTAGCCAATGGTACAATGAGTTTGGAGTGTAACTAATAAGCCCGATTCCAAAAAAAATAGCAGTCACCAACACCAGCATTCTCAAAATGTATGACAATCATTATTCGAGCAATGAGATCTACAATAAGATTACAAAAATTGAATCAAAGCAAGAACTTAACAGATATATGGTAGTTTTACACCTGAACTCAGGCTGCAAACGGAAAGATAAATTTTATCAGAAATTAAGCACATTGCTGACAAAAATCAAAACGGCTGGATTATGAATTTGTGGATAACAGAACTATCAACACACAGAACAACAGTATCATTTACACTGCTAAAAAACAAAAAGGGAAGAACTAAGTTAGTCCTTCCTTTTCAGTGCATTTTAGTAAGGGTGGAGGACGGGTCTCGAACCCGCGACCTTCTGAACCACAATCAGACGCTCTAACCAACTGAGCTACGACCACCGTGTTTTGCGAGTGCAAAGATAATACAGCTATTGAATCTGTGCAACTATTTTTTTTGAAAAATCCAGGTATTTTTCCAACAAACTAATTACCAATGATTAAAAACTAAATTTAAATGAAATATTATATCGCTAACCCTGATTTAGACCTTCAAATTGCTGAAATAAGGCGAAAACTACACCTTTCGATGAACGGAATCGTCTCCGATCAGATGTTCCAAAATGGAATTTTCTACAAAAAAAACTACGGTGTTGACATACCCCGCATCAAAGAAATCACCAAATCCTACATTCCAAATCATGATTTAGCCCAACGACTATGGAATTTGCAAATCCGCGAAACAATGATCATGGCTACGTTGTTGGAACCAATAGAAAAATTTTCTGAAGAGATGGCACAAAATTGGGTGAAAACGTTTAACCAAATTGAAATTGTGGAACAAGCCGGCATGAATCTGTTCAGCAGGCTTCCTTTTGCAGCTGCGCTCAGCATCAAGTGGGTCAATTCGCCAGAGGTTTGGATACAAATCAGCGGTTATATTGTGGCAGCACGAATAGTTGTAACATTTAATCAAGTTGAAACAACAGAACTCATTCACAGAGCCATGCTACTATCGGAAACAAATGAATTACATCTGTACAAAGCTATTGCACTTTATCTCAGTCGGTATTGCAGAAAAGACAAAGAAACAGCAACTTACATTTTGAAAGAAATAGAGCTATTTTCGCAAAGTTCATTAATAAGTCAACAGTATATTTACAATGAAGTGCAACAAGAAATATTATTTTTAAATATTTTATAGCAAAGAAACAAGCTAAAAGTTGTACTTTTGTTCGTCATATTTATATTAAATGAAAGAAGAAGTTTCATACGAATCGATTAAGGAGGCTTTCACCGAATATATCAAAAAGCATAAACATAGGAGAACACCCGAACGCTATGCTATTTTGGAACGAATATATTCGTACGAAGGCCATTTTAATGCTGACATTCTGTACAATGCTATGAAATCTGAATACAGAGTCAGTTTGGCAACTATTTATAACACGCTCGAGCTTTTAACAGAGTGTAAACTAATTATTAAACATCAGATCGGAGGTCAATTTGCTCAATACGAAAAAACTTTTGGAAATAATACGCACCACCATCTGATTTGTACTAATTGCGGAAAAGTGAAAGAATTCACCGACAAACAATTGCGCTTAGCTATTCAGAATCGCAAGTTTGCTCATTTTCAGATGTCACATTATTCTCTTTATTTATATGGACTTTGCCAAAACTGTAGAATAGCGCTTAAACGCTGACAATTACAGATTCCATTTTTAGTTGAATTTTTTTTGCTCACTAATATACTCTTTTAAAGTCAATGAACTCATTTTAACCCACCTAGTTAAATGAAGCATTCAGGATGGCAAAAGAAAAAAATTAAAAGAAACACATGAAAGTTGATGTTTTATTAGGTCTCCAGTGGGGAGACGAAGGAAAAGGAAAGGTAGTCGACGTACTTACTCCCAATTACGATCTTATTACACGTTTTCAAGGTGGTCCGAATGCCGGTCACACCTTAGAATTTGAAGGTAAGAAATTTGTATTGCGCTCTATACCTTCGGGGATTTTTCAGGGCGACAAAGTAAATGTTATCGGTAACGGTGTAGTACTTGATCCCGCTTTATTTAAAGCAGAAGTTGACGCATTGGAAGAATCCGGTCATCCATTGACCGATCGTCTGAAAATATCTAAAAAGGCTCATCTTATTCTTCCTACCCACCGTTTATTAGACGCTGCCTACGAAACAGCCAAAGGAGGTGCCAAAATAGGAACAACAGGAAAAGGAATCGGACCAACTTACACGGACAAAATAAGCCGTAATGGCGTACGTGTAGGCGACATACTTCATAACTTCGAAGAAAAATACAATACGGCCATTGCCCGCCACAAAGAGATTCTGAAACAATACGACTTCGAATACGACCTGCCTGCACTTGAAAAAGTATGGTTTGAAGGATTGGAATGTATTAAACGTTTTGAACTCATCGACAGCGAGCATTATGTAAACGATGCTCTCAAAGCAGATAAAAAAGTATTGGCCGAAGGTGCTCAGGGAACTATGCTCGACATTGATTTCGGATCATATCCTTTCGTTACTTCATCCAACACCATTTGTGCCGGTGCATGTACAGGATTGGGAATTGCTCCACGCAACATTGGTGATGTATTTGGTATTTTCAAAGCATACTGTACCCGTGTTGGTAGCGGTCCATTCCCTACAGAATTGTTCGACGAAATTGGCGACAATATGCGCAAAATTGGTTATGAATTTGGTTCGGTTACCGGACGTCCCCGTCGTTGTGGCTGGATTGACCTGGTAGCATTGAAGTATGCGGTTATGATTAACGGTGTTTCGCAACTAATTATGATGAAAAGCGATGTGCTTGACACCTTTGAAACTATCAAGCTCTGTGTTGCATACAAAATAGACGGCAAAGAAGTTGAACATTTCCCTTATGACCTAAACGATGGTGCAGAGCCTGTTTATGTAGAACTACCGGGTTGGAAAACTGATATGACAAAGATGCAGAGCGAAGACGAATTTCCCGAAGAATTTAATGCATACCTCAGCTTTTTGGAAGAAGAACTGGAAGTTCCGATAAAAATTGTATCGGTTGGACCGGATCGCGAACAAACCATTATTCGTTATCAGGAATAATTTTATTCAATATTTCTTATTAAACGTTCCGCATTCCTTAATATGGAGTACGGAACGTTTACATTAAGTACCCATAGTTCTCAATGAATATGAACGCTTCCGATAGTTTTTGAGATTGTTTTTTGTCTCAAACGGAAGAAACTGACACATTGTCTCTTGGCAAGGATTTTGTTGAAAGAATTACACAAACATTAAAATTAGAATCTTATGTTCATTGGTTATATTATTTTCGGTGTCTTTGCTTTGATTAGCTGGTTAATTTCAAGCAACCTAAAATCAAAATTCGAACGTTATTCAAAAATTCCTATTCCACGTGGAATGACAGGAAAGGATGTAGCAATGAAAATGCTACGTGATAATGGTATTTACGATGTACAGGTGATTTCCACCAACGGACATCTGACGGATCACTACAACCCTCTTACTAAAACAGT